>JAYRTA010000441.1:0-2011 GCA_041919875.1 Arenimonas sp. | reverse complement strand
AGATCAAGGCGCCGGTCTTCCTGGCCGCCGGTGGCGAGGATCGCGTCACGCCGGTCGTGCACACGCGCGACATGGAAAAGGCCCTCAAGGCCGCCAACGTGCCGGTCGAAACCTTGATCGTGCCGTCCGAAGGCCATGGCTTCTACGAGGCCAAGAACCGCTACGCCTATTACAGCCGCCTGCTGGAGTTCCTCTCCCGCCACCTCGGCGGCGCCAAGGCCAAGCCCTCCGCCGACAAGGGCTGAGCCGGGCGGCCGGCGGGCGGAGCGCGCGCCGGCTGATTTACACTGCGGGCCGAGGCACCGGCCGCACCATCCCCGCGATGGCGCGGCCCCGCCGCCCCAGGGAACGGACCATGACCACGCTCTACGGGCTGTCGAACTGCGACACCTGCAAGAAGGCGCGCAACTGGCTGCAGCGCTTCGGCATCGCCCACGACTTCATTGACTACCGCGACCAGCGCCAGCCGCCGGCCACGCTCAAGGCGTGGGCCGACCAGCTGGGCGGCTGGGAGAAGCTGGTCAACAAGGCCTCGACCACCTGGCGCCAGCTGCCCGAGGCACGCAAGTCGCCGGGCAGCGACCCCGAATGGTTCCTGCTGCTCAAGGAGTACCCGCAGTTGGTCAAGCGGCCGGTCCTGGTGACCGACGACGGCACGGTGAGCGTGGGCTTCACCGACAACGGCTGGAAGCTGCGGTTCGGGATCAAGAAATGAGCGAGGTCCTGGCCCTGGCGAGTGAACTCATCGCGCGCCCCTCGGTGACGCCCGACGACGCCGGCTGCCAGGCCCTGCTGTCCGCGCGCCTGGCCCGGGCCGGCTTCGACTGCCGGCAGATCGATTTCGGCGAGGTCAAGAACCTGTGGGCCACGCACGGCCAGGGCGGCCCGGTGCTGGTGTTCCTGGGCCATACCGACGTGGTGCCGCCGGGCCCGCGCGAGGCCTGGGCCAGCGATCCCTTCGTGCCCACCGTTCGCGACGGCGTGCTGCACGGCCGCGGCGCCGCCGACATGAAGGGCAGCGTGGCGGCGATGGTGCTGGCGCTGGAGCAGTTCGTCGCCGCGCACCCAAGCCACCCCGGGACGGTCGCGCTGCTGCTGACCTCGGACGAGGAAGGCGACGCCATCGACGGCGTGCGCAAGGTTGCCGACCACTTCCGCGCCAGCGGCCAGCGCATCGACTGGTGCGTCACCGGCGAGCCGTCCTCGAAGGCCGCGCTGGGCGATCTGCTGCGGGTCGGCCGGCGCGGCACCCTCTCGGGAACCCTCGAGGTGCGCGGCATCCAGGGCCACGTCGCCTATCCGGAGAAAGCCCGCAATCCGATCCACCAGGCGATGCCGGCCCTGGCCGAGCTGTGCGCGCGCCGCTGGGACGCCGGCTATCCGGAATTCCCGCCCACCAGCTTCCAGGTCTCGAACATCCACGCCGGCACCGGCGCCAACAACGTCATCCCGGGCGGTTGCGAGGTGGTGTTCAACTTCCGCTTCAATCCCGGTTGGCAGGCCGCGCAGCTGGAGGCCGAGGTGGCCGCGGTGCTCGACCGCCACGGCCTGGACTACGGCCTGCGCTGGCACCGGGGCGGCGAGCCTTTCCTGACCGCCGACGGCCCGCTGCGGGCCGCCGCGCGCGCGGCCATCGCCGAGGTCTGCGATGGCCGAGTGCCGGAAGAAAACACCGGTGGCGGCACCTCGGACGCCCGCTTCATCGCGCCGCTGGGCGCCGAGGTGGTGGAGCTGGGTCCCGTGAATGCCAGCATCCACAAGGTCGACGAGGGCATCGCGCTGGCCGAACTCGAGCGTCTCCCCACGCTGTACCGGGTCCTCGCCGAGCGCCTGCTTCCCGCCTGATCCTCCCGCTTTCCCCCGGTGGAAAACCTAGGCGGCCGCGTTGAACCAGGCCTTTTCGGCCGGCGCGTTCGCCTTCACCTGTTCCTTGAGTTCGCGCAGGATGCCCAGCACCTCGCGGTGCACGGCCTGCAGGCCCGGGTCCCGGGCCTGGCGCGTCTCGTGGTAG
>JAYRTA010000440.1:1086-2015 GCA_041919875.1 Arenimonas sp. | reverse complement strand
CGCTTGACCGAGATCTCGTTGAACGCAGCGTATTCGCCGGTGATGGCGTGGTCGCTGTTGTCGAAGATCAGCTCGACGGTGGCCTGGCTGACCGGCTTGCGCGCCGAACTGCCGGAGAAGATCACGTCGGTCAGCGAATCGCCGCGCAGGCGGCTGGCGGCGGATTCGCCCATCACCCAGCGGATGGCGTCGATGATGTTGGACTTGCCGCAGCCGTTCGGCCCGACCACGCCGGTCATGTTGGTCGGCAGGTGCAGGGTGGTCGGGTCGACGAAGGACTTGAAGCCGGACAGCTTGATGGTGGACAGGCGCATGCGGCGTTGTCGATCCTGCAGCGGCACCGCCGCTGGCTTGCGAAAAACGATTAGATATATCTCCTAACCAATTGTTTTAATTAGGAGAGCGTGGGCATCTTGCGGCACCCGATGGGCGAGTATAACGAGGCTAGGCAGCCTCGTCCGGGGTCCTGGCGCGAATCACCAGCGCATGGATGTCGGTCTGCATCATCGCCCCGAGCGCGGCGTATACCAGCCGGTGCCTGGCCAGCGGCAGCTTGCCGGCGAACGCGGCGCTGACCACGTCGACGCTGAAGTGGCCCTGCCCGCCGCGGGCGCCGGCGTGGCCGGCATGCTTGTGGCTGTCGTCGGTCACCTCCAGCGCGACGGGCGCCAGCGCGGCCTCCAGCAGGGCCTGCATCCGCGCCACCCGCCCCGGGTTGAGGCGCGGGATGTCGGCCTCGGTCCAGCCGGCGCTCACGGCAACACCCGCCTGAACGGACGGACCTCGACCCGGGTGTACACGCCCGCGGCCACGTACGGGTCGGCCTCGGCCCAGGTGCGGGCGGCGTCGAGGGAGCCGAACTCGGCAATCACCAGGCTGCCGGAAAACCCGGCCGGGCCCGGGTCTTCGGCATCGATGGCCGGGCACGG
>JAYRTA010000440.1:0-1076 GCA_041919875.1 Arenimonas sp. | reverse complement strand
ACGCAGGGCCGTCAGCCGGGCCAGGTGTTCGGGCCGCGCGGCCAGCCGCCGGGGCAACACATCGGATCCGTCGAATCCCTCGATCGCGTACCACATCAACGCCGCACTCCATGAACCGGTCCACGCATTGTAGGCGGCCGAAGTGGACAGGCGCGCCGCCAGCCCGTAACCTTCCCGGATCCTTGCTTTTGGCCTGATCCTTGCGGCCCCGCGCGACTTCCGGCCCCCACGCCGCACCGCGCACGCCGACCAGGCCTGTCCCGCCACCCGTTACCGACGCCACCTTCGACTGGCGCGCGCACCGGCATGGCGAATGCAACATGCAGCACAAGCCCGGCCGCCCTGCGGTCATAGCGACATGGTGTGGCCCGGAGGGGGCCGCCAACCGATGACATCCGAACCCGGCTCCGGCGCAAGCGCCGACGCACCAGTCCTACATCCGAGCACCCGTCCGCAGCAGCAGGAAATCGCGCTGGCGACGGTGCTTGGCCAGCCGTTGCTGGAAATCCCGAAGGACCTGTACATCCCGCCGGACGCGCTGGAAGTCATCCTTGATGCGTTCGAGGGCCCGCTCGACCTGCTGCTGTACCTGATCCGCCGGCAGAACCTTGACATCCTCGACATCCCGGTGGCGGAGATCACCCGCCAGTACGTCGATTACATCCAGGCCATGCACGAGATGCGCTTCGAGCTGGCCGCCGAATACCTGGTGATGGCCGCGATCCTGGCCGAGATCAAGTCGCGCATGCTGTTGCCGCGCCCGCCCGGCGACGAGCGGCTGGAAGATGACCCGCGCGCCGAACTGGTTCGCCGCCTGCAGGAGTACGAGCGCTTCAAGCAGGCCGCCGAGGACATCGACGCCCTGCCCCGGCAGGACCGCGATACCGCCCCGGCCAGCGCGTTCGTGCCGGATCGCGCCGCGGTGCGCCTGCCGCCGCCGGTCGAGCTCAGGGAAATGCTGCTGGCCCTGCACGACGTGTTCAAGCGCGCCGAGCTGTTCACCCAGCATGCGATCAAGCGCGATGCGCTGAGCGTGCGCCAGCGCATGGGCGAACTGCTGGAGCGCATGGCCGACG
>JAYRTA010000439.1:0-2024 GCA_041919875.1 Arenimonas sp. | reverse complement strand
GAGTTCTCCAGGCAGCACCAGCACCCCCTGTTGTGCACCATGGAAAAGGCCTAGGCTGGCCCCATATCCGGGCAAACCCGCAGGAGTCGCCCATGTTCAGCAAGGACCTCGAGTACACCATCGGCCAGTGCTACAAGCAGGCCCGCGAAGCCCGCCATGAATTCATGACGGTCGAGCACCTGCTGCTGGCGCTGCTCGACAACCCGTCGGCGGCGGGCGTGCTCAAGGCCTGCGGGGCCGACCAGCCCAAGCTCGCCACCGGCCTGCGCCAGATCATCGCCGACACCGTGCCGGTGCTGCCGGCCGACGACCCGCGCGACACCCAGCCCACCCTGGGCTTCCAGCGCGTGCTCCAGCGCGCCGTCTACCACGTGCAGTCCTCGGGCAAGAAGGAAGTGACCGGCGCCAACGTGCTGGTGGCGATCTTCGGCGAGAAGGACTCGCACGCCGTGTACTTCCTCAACCAGCAGGAAATCACCCGGCTGGACGTGGTCAATTACCTCTCGCACGGCATCGCCAAGATCGGCGACGGCGGCGAGGACAAGCCCGCGCCCGAGGCCAAGCCCGAGGGCGAGGAGGGCGGCGAATCCAAGGCCAACCCGCTGCAGGAATTCGCGGCCAACCTCAACGAGCTGGCCCGCGAGGGCAAGATCGATCCCCTGATCGGCCGCGAGGAAGAGGTCGAGCGCACCATCCAGGTGCTCTGCCGCCGCCGCAAGAACAACCCGCTCTACGTCGGCGAGGCCGGCGTGGGCAAGACCGCGCTGGCCGAGGGCCTGGCCTGGCGCATCGTCGAGGGCCGGGTGCCCGAGGTGCTCAAGGACGCCACCATCTACTCGCTCGACCTGGGCGCGCTGGTGGCCGGCACCAAGTACCGGGGCGACTTCGAGAAGCGCCTCAAGGCCGTGCTCCAGCAGATCCGGAAGGAACCGGGCGCGATCCTGTTCGTGGACGAGATCCACACCATCATCGGCGCCGGCTCGGCCTCGGGCGGCACCATGGATGCCTCCAACCTGATCAAGCCGGTGCTGCAGAACGGCGAACTGCGCTGCATCGGCTCGACCACGTTCCAGGAATACCGCGGCGTGTTCGAGAAGGACCGCGCCCTGGCCCGCCGCTTCCAGAAGATCGACGTGGTCGAGCCGACCGTGGCCGAGGCCGTGGCCATCCTCAATGGCCTCAAGTCCCGCTTCGAGGCGCACCACGAGGTCGAATACGCCTCCGATGCCCTGCAGGCCGCCGTCGACCTGTCGGTCAAGCACATCAACGACCGCCTGCTGCCGGACAAGGCCATCGACGTCATCGACGAGGCCGGCGCCCGCCAGCGCCTGCTGGCCGAGGAAAAGCGCAAGAAGGTGGTGGACGTCGAGGAGATCGAGCTGATCGTGGCCAAGATGGCCCGCATCCCGACCAAGCAGGTCAGCGCCTCGGACAAGGACGTGCTCAAGAACCTCGAGCGCAACCTCAAGATGGTGATCTTCGGCCAGGACCCGGCCATCGAGACCCTGGTCTCGGCCATCAAGCTCGCCCGCTCGGGCCTGGGCAACCCGGACAAGCCGATCGGCAACTTCCTCTTCGCCGGCCCGACCGGCGTGGGCAAGACCGAGGTCACCCGCCAGCTGGCGATGCAGCTGGGCATCGAGCTGGTGCGCTTCGACATGTCCGAATACATGGAAGCCCACTCCGTGAGCCGCCTGATCGGCGCGCCCCCGGGCTACGTCGGCTTCGACCAGGGCGGCCTGCTGACCGAGAAGATCGTCAAGACGCCGCACTGCGTGCTGCTGCTGGACGAGATCGAAAAGGCCCACCCGGACGTCTACAACATCCTGCTGCAGATCATGGACCGCGGCGTGCTCACCGACACCAATGGCCGCGAGGCGAACTTCCGCAACGTGATCCTGGTGATGACCACCAATGCCGGCGCCGCCCAGGCGGCCCGCCGCACCATGGGCTTCGTCGAGCAGAACCACACCACCGACGCGATGGAAGTGATCCGCAAGGCCTTCACGCCGGAATTCCGCAAC
>JAYRTA010000438.1:0-2024 GCA_041919875.1 Arenimonas sp. | reverse complement strand
CCGCGGGTGGTATCGCCGCCCACCAGCGCGACATCGTATTGCGCCGCCAGTGCCAGGAAGCCGTCCAGGAACCCGTCGACGAACCCGGCCTGCGCCTCCGGCATCGACAGCGACAGCGTGCACCACGCCGGCTGCGCGCCCATCGCGGCAAGGTCGGACAGGTTCACCGCCAGCGCCTTCCAGCCGATGTCGGCCGGCGCGGTTGCTGGCGGGAAGTGCACGCCCGCGTTGAGCGTGTCCATCGCCACCACCAGCTGCAGGCCGGCGGGTGGCAGCAGCAGCGCGGCGTCGTCGCCGATCCCGAGCAGCACGTCGGCGCGGGTCGGCGCGCGGGCGCGGATGCGCGCGATCAGGTCGAATTCGCCCATGCCTGCGCGCAGGTCAGCGCGCGTGCGCCTCGGTGCTGCGCAGCGCGGCGGCGGCCTTGTCGAGCACGCCGTTGACGTAGGTGTGGCCCTGCTCGGAGCCGAAGCGCTTGGTCGAATCGATCGCCTCGTTGATCACCACCCGGTACGGCACGTCCGGCCGGTGGATCAGTTCGTAGGCGGCGATCCGCAGCGCCGCGCGCTCGATCGCGTCGACGTCGTCCACCCCGCGGTCCAGGTGCCCGGCCAGGGCCGCGTCGAGTTCGCCGACGTGGCGCAGCACGCCGCGCACCAGGTCCTCGAAGTACTCGAGGTCGGCGGCTTCGTGCGCCTGTTCGTGGGCGAACTGGGCGATCAGCCCGCGTTCGTCGGCGTGGTTGATCTGCCAGGCGTAGATCGCCTGCAGGGCGCGCCGGCGCGAACGCGAGCGGGCCACGGGGTCGATGCCATCGGCACGGCGGCGGTGGTTCATCGCGCACTCTCCTGCAACTTGCGGCACAGGTCGGCCATTTCGATGGCGACCAGCGCGGCCTCCTCGCCCTTGTTGCCGTGGCTGCCGCCGGCGCGCGCACTGGCGTCCTCGAAGCGCTCGACCGCCAGCACCCCGTTCGCCACCGGTACGCCGGTGTCGAGCGCGACCCGCATCAGCCCCTCGGAGGTGCCGTCGGCGACCTGCTCGTAATGGCGGGTGTCGCCACGCACCACGCAGCCCAGGGCAACGATCGCGGCATGCCGGCCGGCCACCGCCAGCTGGCGCGCGGCCACCGGCAATTCCCAGGCGCCGGGCACCCGGACCACGTCCAGCGCAGCCTCGTCCACGCCGTTGCCGACGAAGGCCTGGCGCGCCGCGGCCACCAGCGCATCGGTGATGCGCGGGTTCCAGCGGCTGGCGATGATCGCGAAGCGCGCGCCCTCGGGGGCACGCAGGTCGCCTTCGAAATACGGCATGGGCACGGTTCGCTGCGGGGCCGTGCAGTTTAGCGCGGCGGCAGCGCCGCGTATTCGACGACTTCCAGCCCGAACCCGGCCAGCCCGACCTGCCGGCGCGGGGTGCCGAGCACGCGCAACCGGTGCAGGCCGAGGTCGGACAGGATCTGCGAGCCGGCACCGGTGCGCCGCCACTGCGCCAGCGTCCCCGCCCGCGAGGCCGGCGCCACCGGCTGCTCGCGGATCCGCGCCAGGGTCGCCTCGGCATCGTGGGCATCGCCCAGCAGCACCAGCACGCCGCGGCCTTCGGCGGCGATCATCGCCAGCACGTCGCCGACCAGCGGGCCGAAATCGTCGCGCCGCCAGTGCAGGGCGTCGGCCAGCGGGTTCTGCGGCTGCACCCGCACCAGCACCGGGGCGTCGCCGGCGACCTCGCCGCGCACCAGCGCGTAGTGCAGGCCGCGGGTCAGGCGGTCGCGGTAGCAGTGCAGCACGAAACCGCCGTGGTCGGTCCCGATGTCGCGGCTGTCCACCCGCTCCACCGTGTGTTCGGTTGCCAGCCGGTGGCGGATCAGGTCCTCGATCGAGCCGATCTTCAGCCCGTGCTCGCGCGCGAACACCTCGAGCTCGGGGCGGCGCGCCATCGAGCCGTCGCCGTTGAGGATCTCGACCAGCACCCCGGCCGGTTCGAACCCGGCCAGCAGGGCCAGGTCGCTGGCGGCCTCGGTATGG
>JAYRTA010000437.1:0-2026 GCA_041919875.1 Arenimonas sp. | reverse complement strand
CGAGCACCGGGAAGAACTTCTGGTTGGCCTCCATGGTGGAGATCAGCGCCTCCTGCGGCACGCGCAGGAACTCGGGCTCGAACGAGCAGACGATGGCCTGCGGCCACTCCACCAGGCCGTTCACTTCCTCGAGCAGGGCCGGTTCGACCCGGGCCTGGCCCCCGGCCTGCCGGGCGGCCGCGGCGATCTCGGCCTTGATGCGCTCGCGGCGTTCGCGCGGGTCCACCAGCACCCTGGCCGCGCGCAGCGCCTCCACGTATTCGCGGGCGTCGTTGAGCCACACGCCCTTGTCGTGGTGGAAGCGATGGCCGCGCGACATGCGGTCGGCACGCAGGCCGAGCACGCCACCGGGCGCGACTTCGCGGCCCAGCATCACCACCAGCCAGTGCGCCGGGCGCACGAAGCCGATGTCGCGGCTGCCCCAGCGCATGGGCTTGGGGATCGGCAGGCCCTTGACCGCCTCGTCCACCACCTCGGCCAGCAGATCCAGGGTGCGTGCGCCGGGGCGCGTGTTGCGGGCGACGAAGCGCATGCCCTTGGCGTCGGTGACGCGGTCGAGCCGCTGCCACTCCACGCCGTTCTTCTGCGCGAAGCCCAGCAGGGCCTGGGTGGGCTGGCCCTGGGCGTCCAGGGCCACGTTCATGTACGGGCCCAGGACTTCGCTGAACTGCTGCGGCTGCTGCTCCGACACGCCGGGCAGGAAACTCGCCAGGCGGCGCGGCGAATACAGTGCGCGGCCGACCTCGCCGCCGAGGTCGGCGGCCACTTCGATGCGGCGCGCGGCCAGGGCCTTGCGCACGCCTTCGTGGAAGGCGGCCGCCAGTTCCGGCAGCGCCTTGGGCGGAAGCTCTTCGGTGCCCAGTTCGACGAGCAGGGGCAGCAACTCAGCCATGGGAGGCCTCCGGGGTCTTCTTCAGGCCGGGGAAGCCGAGCTTCTCGCGCTGGGCGAAATAGGCTTCGGCGACGGCGCGGGACAGGTTGCGCACGCGCAGGATGTAGCGCTGGCGCTCGGTGACGCTGATGGCGCGGCGCGCATCGAGCAGGTTGAACGAATGCGAGGCCTTGCAGACCTGGTCGTAGGCCGGCAGGGGCAGGCCGAGTTCGACCAGCTTCAGCGCCTCCTTCTCGCAGGCGTCGAAGCGGTGGAAGAGTTCCTCCACGTCGGCGTGCTCGAAGTTGTAGGCGCTCTGCTCGACCTCGTTCTGGTGGTAGACGTCGCGGTAGTGCACGGGCGTGCCGTCCGGGCCGACGGTCCAGACCAGGTCGAACACGTTGTCGACGTTCTGCAGGTACATGCACAGGCGCTCGAGGCCGTAGGTGATCTCGCCCGTCACCGGCTTGCACTCCAGGCCGCCGGCCTGCTGGAAGTAGGTGAACTGCGTGACTTCCATGCCGTTCAACCACACCTCCCAGCCCAGGCCCCAGGCGCCCAGCGTCGGCGATTCCCAGTTGTCCTCGACGAAGCGCAGGTCGTGCACCAGCGGGTCGATGCCCAGCGCCTTCAGCGAGCCGATGTAGAGCTCGACGATGTTGTCGGGATTGGGCTTGAGCACCACCTGGTACTGGTAATAGCGCTGCAGGCGGTTGGGATTCTCGCCGTAGCGGCCGTCGGTGGGGCGCCGGCAGGGCTGCACGTAGGCGGCGGACCAGGGCTCGGGGCCGAGCGCGCGCAGGAAGGTGGCCGGATGGAAGGTGCCGGCGCCGACCTCGAGGTCGAGCGGCTGGATCAGGACGCAGCCCTGGTCGGCCCAATACTGGTTGAGCCGCAGGATCAGTTCCTGGAAGGTCGGTGCGGTCATCGCGGTTTCGCCCTGCCCAAAGCGCGCTAGTATAGCCGCGGCCCGCGCCGGGCCTGCATTTGCGCCGCCCGACCCCCGCCCCGGATGAAGCCCTTCCTGATCCTCGAAACCGGCGTGCCGATCCCCGCGCTGCGCCGGCACGGCAGCTTCGGCCACTGGATCCGGGTCGCGGCCGGCCTGCACGCCCGCCAGGTGCGGCACGTGCGCGTGCTCGACGACGAACCCCT
>JAYRTA010000436.1:0-2027 GCA_041919875.1 Arenimonas sp. | reverse complement strand
GCGGGCCCGCCGGCCCGCCCGAACGCACACCCTGGTCAGGGGGATTGGCGGGATCAGAACTTGTAGTTCTGCGCCCAGTACGCCTCGACCTGCTGGACCAGTTCGTCCGGCAGCGGCACGTAGTCCAGCGAGCGGGCCTGCTCGTCGCCATTGGCGTAGGCCCAGCGGAAGAACTCCAGCGCCTGCTTGGCGCGCGCGGCATCCTTCGGCTTCTTGTGCATCAGGATGAAGTTGGTGGCGGCGACCGGCCAGGAGTTGTCGCCCGGCGCGTTGGTCATCACCAGGAAGAAGTCCTTCGAGTTCTTCCAGTCGGCGCTGGCGGCGGCCGCGGCGAAGCTCGCATCGCTCGGGTTCACGTAGTTGCCGGCGGCGTTCTTCATGCGGCTGTAGGCCATCTTGTTCTGCAGCGCATAGGACAGCTCGACGTAGCCGATGCCGCCCTTGATCTGCTTCACGTACGCGGCGACGCCCTCGTTGCCCTTGCCGCCGACGCCGGCCGGCCACTTGACCGAGGTGCCTTCGCCGACCTTGGCCTTCCACTCCGGGCTGACCTTGGACAGGTAGTTGACCCAGTTGAAGGTGGTGCCGGAACCGTCCGAACGGTGGACCACGGTGATCTTCATGTCCGGCAGGTTGACGCCGCCGTTCAGGGCGACGATGCGCGGATCGTTCCACTTGGCGACCTTGCCGAGGAAGATGTCGGCGACCAGTTCGCCGTCCAGCTTCATCGCACCGGCCTTCAGGCCCGGGATATTGATCACCGGCACCACGCCGCCGATCGCCGACGGGAACTGGCCCAGGCCCGCGGCCTTCAGTTCCTCGGGTGGCAGCGGCTTGTCGGAGGAGCCGAAGTCAACCGTCTTCGCCTTGATCTGGGCGATGCCGCCGCCGGAGCCGATCGACTGGTAGTTGATCTTGTTGCCGGTGGCCTGCGAGTAGTCGGCCGACCACTTCGAGAGCAGCGGATAGATGAAGGTGGCGCCGGCACCGGTGATGTCGGCGGCGGCGGCGGTGAACACGAAGCCGCCGGCGAGCACGAGGGCTGCGGTGCGGTGCTTGAGGTAGTTGGACACGCGGTACTCCTGGGTGGCTGATGCGCGGACTCGCCGCTGCCGCGCATTCCACTGCGGTTGGATGACAGAAGCGTGTTGTCGAAGTGACCGTTTGATGACAACGCTGGCGCGCCCCGTGCGTCCCGTGCCCCATGGGCCGCGGCGCGGATTCATCGAACTGTCATCTTTCGACAACACGACTGTCAGAATCCGGTCGCAGGCTGTGCCCGTTTCACGGAGTCTTAACGGCCGCCCGGCTGCAGGCACCCAACCTACTTTCGATCCTTTCCGGAGCATGACCATGCAACGCAAGACCCTCGCCCTCGCCGTGACCATGGCGCTGGCCGCCACCAGCTTCCAGGCCAGTGCCCAGGATGCGCGCGACCAGGAACTCGCCGCGCTCAAGCAGCAACTGGCGGAGCTCGCCGCCAAGGTGCAGGAGCTCGAGGACCGCAGCGACGCGCAGTCCGACGTCAACGTCGATAC
The DNA here is from genome assembly GCA_041919875.1 of Arenimonas sp. GTDB lineage: Bacteria > Pseudomonadota > Gammaproteobacteria > Xanthomonadales > Xanthomonadaceae > Arenimonas. The sequence goes on along the minus strand of JAYRTA010000436.1, from coordinate 489 downwards.
CGCGACCCAGCTCGACACCCTGGCCAACAACAGCACCAAGGTCGAGACCAAGGGCGGCATCAAGGTCACCTCGGCCGACAAGAACTTCGAGGCCTCGATCGGTGGCCGCGTCCATTTCGATGCCTACGCGTTCGACAAGGACGTGGCCGCGACCACCGACACCACCGAGTTCCGCCGCGCCCGCCTGACCCTGTCCGGCAAGGCCTACGGTTGGGAATACAAGGTCGAGGAAGATTTCTCCGGCGGCAGCAACCTGGACGGCATCCGCGACCTCTACATCGCCCGCAACATGATGGGCGGCAAGGTCACCATCGGCCACTTCAAGCCGTACCGCGCGCTGGAGGAGCTGACCAGTTCCAACGAAATCCTGATGATGGAGCGCCCCGGCACCTCCGCCACCGGCATCTACAACGGCCGCCAGTTCCAGCAGGGCGTGGGCTACCTGCGCGCCGGCGCCACCGGCAACTACACCTTCGGCGTCAGCGCGTT
>JAYRTA010000435.1:0-2030 GCA_041919875.1 Arenimonas sp. | reverse complement strand
GCACGCCGGCGGCGGCGTATTCGGCGGCAAGCTCGGACTCGCCGACATCGATGCCGCGCTCATGGCCGAGGCCATCGAGGTGCTCGTTGAGCATGCGGCGGTACATGGTGGCCATGTAGTCGAGGAAGTGGGCGCGGTCACCGGCGGCCTGGCCCGGGGCGACGTTGGACAGGAACACGTGCGAGTTGAAGCGCGCGGCCGCATACAGGCTGGCCAGGCTGATGCGCTTCAGGCCATGCTGGCGCGACTGCTTGTTGGTCAACTCGAGGTATTCGTTGACCGCGGTGAAGAATGCCGGGTCGAGCTGGTTGTCGGCGGCCGCGGGCTGGGCCAGCGCCTCCTGCTGGGCTTGTTCATCGGCCATGGCCGGACTCCTGATCGCATTGAATGAACCGGCTATTGTCGCCGAAGCCGGGCCGCAGGCCAACTGCAGGCTAAAGCGCCAGGCCTTCGCGGCCGGCGATGGTGTGCACGTCCTTGTCGCCGCGCCCGGAGAGGTTGCAGAGCACGATCCCGTCTTTCGGCAGCTCGCGTGCCAGCTTGATCGCCTGGGCGATGGCATGGCTGGACTCCAGCGCCGGCAGGATGCCCTCGGTCCTCGCCAGCAGGTGGAACGCCGCCAGCGCCTCGTCGTCGGTCACGCCCACGTAGTCGGCGCGGCGGCTGTCCTTCAGGAACGCATGCTCCGGACCGACGCCGGGGTAGTCGAGCCCGGCGGACACCGAATGGGTCTCGATGATCTGGCCGTCGTCGTCGCAGATCACGTAGGTGCGGTTGCCGTGCAGCACGCCGGGCCGCCCGGCGGCCAGCGATGCCGCGTGATGGCCGCTGGCGATGCCCTCGCCCGCCGCCTCGGCGCCGACGATGCGCACGCCCGCGTCGTTGAGGAACGCATGGAAGATCCCGATCGCATTGCTGCCGCCGCCGACGCAGGCGGTGACCACGTCCGGCAGGCGGCCGTATTCGGCCAGCATCTGCGCGCGCGCCTCGCGCCCGACCACCGCGTTGAAGTCGCGCACCATCCGCGGATACGGGTCCGGGCCGGCCACCGTGCCGATGATGTAGAAGGTGTCGCGCACGTTGCTGACCCAGTCGCGCATCGCCTCGTTCAGCGCGTCCTTCAGGGTCGCCGAGCCGCTGGTCACCGGCACCACCGTCGCCCCCAGCAACTGCATCCGGTAGACGTTGATCTTCTGACGCTGGATGTCGGTGGCGCCCATGTAGACCACGCACTCCAGGCCCAGCCGCGCGGCGACCGTGGCCGAGGCCACGCCGTGCTGGCCGGCGCCGGTCTCGGCGATGATCCGGGTCTTGCCCATCCTGCTCGCCAGCAGCGCCTGGCCGATGGTGTTGTTGATCTTGTGCGCGCCGGTGTGGTTCAGGTCTTCGCGCTTGAGCAGGATGCGGGCGCCGCCGGCTTCCCGGCTCAGGCGTTCGGCGTGGTAGATCGGGCTGGGGCGGCCGACGTAATGGGCGAGGTCGGCCTCGAACTCGGCGATGAAGGCCGGATCGACCTTCGCCGCGTCGTAGGCGGCCGCCAGTTCGTCCAGCGGGCCCATCAGGGTCTCGGCGACGAAGCGCCCGCCGTAGCGGCCGAAGTGGCCGGAGGCGTCCGGGTACTGGTTGAAATCGATCGCCACGGCGGGCGCAGTGCTGGGTGCAGGGGTGTTCACGCGGGGGTCTCCGGAATCGGGGGGCCTGGGCAGGCGACGGCATGGATGCACGTTCGCGAACCCGGTTGCAGGCCGTTGCCGGCCTGGACACACCGGTGGCGTTATCGAACCGCGGCCGCGGGCACCCGGCGCCACCGGCGCAGCGAGCGACCGAACGGCGAAGGCGGGCGATTGGAGGCGTTCATGGCCTGCATAGGGTACCCGAACCGGGCCGCTTGCCGCGGCTCAGGAGGCAGCGTCGTGGGCGCGCACCGCGGCCACGAACGCGCGCATGTGCGCCGCGTCCTTGACCCCCGGCGCCTGTTCGATGCCGCTGGACACATCGACGCCCCACGGCCGCGCGGTGCGCAGCGCCAG
>JAYRTA010000434.1:0-2033 GCA_041919875.1 Arenimonas sp. | reverse complement strand
GCTGGCCGGGCGACCTCGATGCACGCACCGCCGCGCGCTGCGCCGCCGCGGAAATGCATTCGGGCTTCGGCGCCCTGCGCAGCCAGCTGCCGATGAACCTGCGGCGCCAGCCGCGCGCGCCGCACTGGGACGCCGCCGCGGCCCGCGACATCGATCGCGTGCAGGCGCTCTGGCGCGACCTGCGCGTGCGCTTCGGCGCGGGTGGCGACTTCCTGTGCGGGGCGTTCGGCATCGTGGACGCGATGTTCGCCCCGGTCTGCGTGCGCTTCCGGGCTTACGGCGTGGCCATGGATGCCGGTAGCCAGGCCTACTGCGACGCGATCTACGCTTTGCCGGCATTCCGCGAATGGCAGGCCGACGCCGCCCGCGAGACCTGGCGCGTCGGCGCCGACGAGGCCTGAGCGTGGCCGGTTTCGAGCGCCTGATCCGCGAGATCGCCGATTTCCCCCGGCCGGGCATCCGCTTCCAGGACATGAGCCCCGTGCTCGCGGACGGTGCCGCCTTCGCCGAGGCGGTGGCCGCGATGGCCGCCCCCTGGCGGGGTTCGGCCCTGCGCGCGGTGGCGGGGGTGGAGGCACGCGGTTTCATCCTGGGCGCCGCGGTGGCGTGCGAACTGGGCGTGGGGTTCGTGCCGCTGCGCAAGCCCGGCAAGCTGCCCGGCGAGGTGCTCGAGGTGCGCTACGCGCTCGAATACGGCGAGGACCGGCTGCAGGTGCAGCGCGGCGCGGTGCCCGCCGGTGCGCGGGTGCTGCTGATCGACGACGTCCTGGCCACCGGCGGCACCCTGGCCGCGGCGGTGGGCCTGCTCGACGCGCTTGCGGTGGATCTGGTGGGCGGCGCGGTGTTGCTGGAGATCGCCGCGCTGGGTGGTCGCTCCCGCTGGCGGCCCGGCCTGCCGCTGCATGCCACCGTGGTGACCTGAGCCGGGGAGTGGCTCAGCGCAGGTCCACCGCGCAGACGTAGACCAGTTCGCAGGCGCCGTCGCCGCTGTCCTCGCGCGTGAGCGAACTGCGCCAGCGGTAACCGTCGTCGCGGCGCGCCTCGATCAGCCAGCCGCGCAGCGTCACCAGCTGGCCGGCGCGCACGGCGCCCAGCGCCCGCGCGACCTCCGGCGTCGCCGGCACCAGGTGCATGTTGGCGCTGGAGCGCACGATTTCCTCGGCCGGCAACGGCGGTCCCTCCTGGCCCCAGCGGTAGTGGTACCAGCGGCTGCCCTGGCGGATGTCGAGGCGGCCGTAGACGGCCGGATCCGCCATCCGGCCCCAGCCCAGCGCCAGGTCCAGCGGCGCCAGTTCCGCGCCGGCATCGAAGCGGTAGTCCTCGCGCCCCAGCACGCGGGCCTGCAGGCCGAAGGCGGCGAGGGGCTCGACATAGAAGCGGCCGTGCCGGAAGGCGCCCTGGCCGCGGGGAAGTGGCGATTGCCGCGGCCCGGCCGAAAGCGTCACCGCGGTGGCCGGCGCCAGCACGCAGGCGGAGGCGCCGCCGGGCTGTCCGCCCGAGCCGCCCGAGGGCGACATGCGCACCGCCCAGGCCAGGGCCAGGCAGGCGAGCACGAGCGAAACCCAGATCCAGCGCGGCATGGCGGCAGCCTACGCGGGCGTGCGGCCGGGCATCAACGCGACCGCGGCGGCGCCAGCGCGGTCACGCGCAGCTGCAGCTCCCGCCCGGCCGGGCCCGGCCAGCGGATGCGCTGGCCCACGGCGAGGCCAAGCAGCGCGCTGCCGACGGGTGCGAGCACCGAGACGCGACCGGCCGCGGCGTCGGCCTGGTCGGGATGGACCAGGGTGAGCGTATGCGTCTCGCCGCTGGCTTCGTCGATGCAGGTGATCACCGAGTCCATCGCGACCACGTCGCCCGGCATCTCGGCGGGCGGCAGTACGCGCGCACGCCCCAGTTCGGCGGCCAGCGCCCCGGCGGCTGCATCGCCGCGACGGGCGGGGGAATCCACGAGGGCCTCGAGCCGGGCGAGGTCATGGCTGGAAATGGTGATCGGCGGCAGCAGGGACATGGCGGGCTCCAGAAAAGCAGTCGGG
>JAYRTA010000433.1:0-2043 GCA_041919875.1 Arenimonas sp. | reverse complement strand
TGCTGCTTCTGGCGGCCGCCCCCGGATCGGTGCTGGTGATGCGCGCCGACGGGGACGACGAAGCCGAGGCCGTCGCGGCCGCGGCGGCCCTGTTCGAACGCCGCTTCGACGAGGATTCCTGATGCGCCGCGCCCTGCGCGGCCTGGGGGCCTCGCGGGGCATCGCCCTGGGCCGGGTGCGCGTGCGCCATCCCCAGCGCCTGGTGGTGGACGAGACCCGGGTCGAGGCCGCCGAGGTCGAGGCCGAACTGCAGCGCCTGCATGCGGCCCTGGACGTCGCCCGGGACGAACTGCGCGTCCTGCGCCAGCGCCTGCACGGCGCCCTGGCCCAGGAGGTGGGCGAATTCATCGACCTGCACGCGATGATCCTCGACGACCCGGAACTGCTGCAGGGCCTGGACGACCTGGTGCGCACCGGCCGCTACGGCGCCGACTTCGCGCTCAAGCTGCAGCGCGACCGCCTGGCCGCGGTGTTCGAGGGCATGGACGACGACTACTTCCGCAGCCGGCGCGAAGACCTCGACCACGTCATCGGCCGGGTGCACGCCGCCCTGCACCGCCGGGCCGACGATGCCGAGCTGGGACTGGCCGGGGAAATCCTGGTCTGCGACACCGTCGCCCCCTCCGAGTTGCCCGAGCTGCAGGCGCGCGGCGTAGTGGCCGTGGTCGCGGCCAGCGGCAGCCCGCTGTCGCACGGCGCCATCCTGGCGCGCAGCCTGCACCTGCCGATGGTGCTGTCCGGTTCGGACCTGCTGGCGGTGGCCAACGACGGCGATGCGCTGCTGGTGGACGGCGGCAACGGCGAACTCGTGCTCGAACCCGACGCCGGCGACCTGCGCCGCTACCACGCCGCGCGGGCCCGGTTGGGCAAGGAACAATCGCGCCTGGCGCGCCTCCGCCAGCAGCCCACGCGCACCCGCGACGGCGTCGACATCCGCCTCTACGCCAACGCCGAATCCCGCGACGACGTGGCCGAGGCCCATGCGCTCGGCGCCGCCGGCGTCGGCCTGTACCGCACCGAATTCCTGTTCCTGCAACGACGCGAGCTGCCCGGCGAGGAAGAGCAATTCCTGGCCTACCGCGACCTGGTGCTGGGCATGGCCGGTCGCGTGGTCACCATCCGCACCCTGGACCTGGGCGCCGACAAGGCCGACCACACCGGCCTGGCCCTGCGCAGCGAGCCCAATCCGGCCCTGGGCCTGCGCGGGGTGCGGCTGTCGCTGGCGCACGAAGGGCTGTTCCTGACCCAGTTGCGCGCAATCCTGCGCGCCAGCGCCTACGGGCCGGTGCGGATCCTGGTGCCGATGGTGAGCGGGCGCGAGGAGATGGTGCGGGTGTCGTCGCTGCTGGCGCGGGCGCGGGACGGCCTGGGCCGGGAGGGCGTCGAGATCGGTCCGCGGGTCGAGCTTGGAGCGATGATCGAGGTGCCGGCGGCGGCGCTGGGCCTGGGCGACATCGCCGACCTGGTGGATTTCGTGTCGGTGGGCACCAACGACCTGGTGCAGTACCTGCTGGCCACCGACCGCAACCACGAGGCGCTGGCCGAGCTGTACACCCCACGGCATCCGTCGGTCCTGCGGCTGTTGTCGGAGGTGCTGGCCTTCGGGCGGCGCAATGGAATCCCGGTGGCGGTATGCGGTGAAATGGCCGCCGATCCGTCCAATACGCCCCTGCTGCTGGCCCTGGGCCTGCGGGATTTCAGCCTGCATCCGTCCACGCTGCTCGAGGTCCGCCAGGCGATCCGCGGCATCGACCTGGCGCGCCTGCGCCGCCGCTCCCCCACCCTGCTGCGCTGCCACGACCGCGACGCGATAGACCGCTGGCTCGCGCGTAGCTGAGCATTCAACGGGGTCAGGTTCAGGCAGCTCTGAGGGGTTCTCGGCCTGTGGCCGGGTGAGGTTCGTCGCGCGCCCCCGAGATGCAGAGGGGTGCTTCGCTCGCCGTCTTGCTGGTTCCATTCCCGGCAACAAACGTCTGCTTGCCCTTGCCGGTTTCCGGGCCCGTGGCCGGGTGGGATTCGTCGCGCGCCCCCGAGCTGCACAAG
>JAYRTA010000432.1:0-2046 GCA_041919875.1 Arenimonas sp. | reverse complement strand
GCGCCTCGATCAGGAACCGGAACTGGTCCACCTGCAGCTGGTCGCCGGGCGAGAGCACCGCATCGAGCACGGGCACGCCATTGACCAGGGTGGGGTCCTCGCACTGCGCGCGCAGGATGACGCGGTCGCCGTGCAGTTCCACCAGGGCATGGCGCTCGGCCACGGCCGGGTCGTCCAGGCGCAGGTCCGCCGCGGCCGTGCGGCCCAGCAGGCGCGGCTCGCCCAGGGTGAGGCTGCGGCCGAAGTGCGGCCCGCTCAGCCCGCGCAGCACGACCCGGGAGGCCGAGACACGCTGGGCGTCGTTGAGGCTGGCCGGCGCGGACGCCGGGATCCGCCGTTCGATCGCCACGGGGTCCTCGGCGCGCAGCAGGACGCGCACGCGGTCCAGGCAGACCAGGTCGCCGACCCGCAGCTGGGCGAGGTGGCGGACCGGGCGCGCATTGACATGCACCCCGGCGACCCCGGCCGGCACCCGCAGCCACAGGCCGCGGCGGTCGCGCAGGAAGCTTGCGTGCACCGGTGCCAGGCCCACGTCGGGCAGGCTGACCGCCGCGCCGCGGCTGCCCACGGTCACTTCGCCCCGCAGGGCCACGTCGGCGTGCTCGCCATTGGGGAAGGTCAACAGCATCCGGCCTCCTGTGCGCGGCAATCTAGCATGGGCGCCCGCCGGCACGACGCCCTTGGTGGATACGCCATGCACGCGCAGAATAGGCCGCACAGGAGGGACCCATGTCCGACATCGACATCCGCCGCAAGCACACCCGCCCGCTGCCGGAGGCGCGCGCCGCGATCGAACGCGTGGCCGCCCACCTGGCCGAGAAGTTCCAGGTCGAGTACGGCTGGGACGGGGACCGCATGCAATTCTCCCGGGGCGGCGTGGACGGCGAGATCGCGGTGAGCGCCAAGGACGTGCGGGTGACCGCCCACCTGGGCTTCCTGCTTTTCGCGATCAAGGGCCCGATCGAGAGCGAGATCCACCGCTACCTCGACCAGGAGTTCGGCTGAGCCAGCCGAACGGGTCCGGGTCACCGGCCATCAGCCGGCGCGAGGCCTCGAACTCCCGGGCGCCGATTGCCTCCAGGAACTCCCCGGCGCCGCCGAGGGCTTCGAAGGCCGTGAAGCCGCGCTCGAGGAAGGCCTGCAGTTCCGACAGGCCGGCCAGCCTGGCCGGCAGCCGCGCCGCGCGCAGCAGGCGGTGCACGCCATGTTTCTGCACGGCGGCGTCGAGGGTGTAGCCGACTTTCAGGATCAGCCCGATCTGGTGCCGGCGCAGGCGCGGACACGCCACCTCGCGGTAGGCGCGGCCGTAGTCCTCGAGCGTGATCTCGGCCTCGGGACGGGGCCGGCGCGCCAAGGCCGCCGCCATCGCCAGGTCGAAGGCGTGGCTGAGCACGGCCAGTTCGATCGCCTCCGCCGCGGCCTGCAGCAGGCTGGCCGGCAGCAGGCGCGCCATGGCCGGCAGGATGCGCGCGGCATCGCGGTCGCGGGCCGAAAAGTCCTTGTCGCCATACAGGTCCGACAGGAAGAACCGTGCGGCCGGCCGCATGCGCGGATCGGCCAGGACATCGGCGAAGTCGCGCTCCAGCCGGGCCGCCTGCCAGGCGCGCAGCGGGGACAGGGTCGGCAGGCGGTTGCGGGGATCGGCGACCGGGTCGTTGATCCGGCGCTGCCAGTCCAGGCGTTGGGCCAGTCGTTGGCGAAGCCGGGCGTCAGCCATGGCCGGGCCTCGTTGGCGCGGGGGCGGGGAAGGTGATCTGGCGCACTTGTTGGCCGGGTCGCGCGGGCTACAATCCCGCCGGTCGCTCAATTGGAAACCCGCCTAGGATGCTTGTAATCCAGCCCGCCCGGAAGAAGCGCGCCGCCCAGGGGCGCCGGATCGGGCTCGCGATCGCCGGCGGCGGACCGATCGGCGGCATGTACGAACTCGGTGCCCTGCGCGCCCTGGACGTCGCCATCGACGGCCTCGACCTCACCCGCCTGGAGGTCTACGTCGGCGTCAGTTCGGGTGCCTTCCTGGCCGCCGGCCTGGCCAACCGGCTCGACACC
>JAYRTA010000431.1:0-2053 GCA_041919875.1 Arenimonas sp. | reverse complement strand
GAAGCGGCCGCTTCAATCGTTAATACCGTCTGACCCCATTTTTTTGACCCCATTTTTTTGGGGTGCGTGGCTCAGGTGCGGAGGCCGACGCCCTTGCGCAGGAGCCAGAGGCCGAGGGCGGTCAGGGCCACGGTGAAGCCGATCATCAGCGCGTAGGCGGTGGCCAGGGGCACGTCGCTCTGGCCCAGCAGGCCGTAGCGGAAGGCGTTGACCATGTAGAAGATCGGGTTGAGGTGGGTTGCGGCCTCGGCCCAGGGCGGCAGCAGGGTGACCGAATAGAACACGCCGCCCAGGTAGGTGAGCGGGGTGAGGATGAAGGTCGGCACGATCGCGATGTCGTCGAACTTCTTGGCGTACACCGCGTTCACGAAGCCCGCGAGCGAGAAGATCGTCGCGCCCAGCAGCACGGTCGTGAACGTGACCAGCGGGTGCGGGATGCGCACGTGGGTGAACAGCATGGCGATCGCCAGCACGATCACCCCCACCATCATCCCGCGCAGCACGCCACCGGCGACGTAGCCGCCCAGGATCACCCAGTTGGGCATCGGGCTCACCAGCAGTTCCTCGACATGGCGGCCGAACTTGGCGCCGAAGAAGCTCGAGCTGATGTTGCCGTAGGCGTTCTGGATCACCGACATCATCACCAGGCCGGGCACGATGAAGTCCATGTACGAGATGCCGTCCATGGTGCCGATGCGGCTGCCGATCAGCCCGCCGAAGATCAGGAAGTACAGGGTCATCGTGATCGCCGGCGGCACCAGGGTCTGGCCCCAGATGCGCAGGATGCGGGCGACCTCGCGGCGGGCGATGGTGCGGATCGCGGTCAGGTTGGGCGAGCTCACGCGGCGGCCTCCGGCTGGCCGGTGAGGCGCACGAACAGCTCCTCGAGGCGGTTGGACTTGGTGCGCATCGAGCGCACCCGGATGCCGGCGGCGGCCAGCGCGGCGAACACGCGGTTGAGGTCCATCTCGCGCGGCATCTCCAGGTCGAGCGTGTGGTCGTCGGCGGCCACCAGGGTGGCGCCCTCGATCGCCGGCAGGGACGCGGGCAGCGTGCCGTCGATGTCGAACAGGAAGCCCTCGACGTCAAGCTTGGCCAGCAGCGCCTTCATCGGGCCCTGTTCGATGATCCGGCCCTTGTCGATGATCGCCAGGTTGCGGCACAGGCTCTCGGCTTCCTCCAGGTAGTGCGTGGTGAGGATGACCGTGGTGCCGGCGGCGTTGACCTCCTTGAGCGTCTTCCACATGCCGCGCCGGATCTCGATGTCCACGCCGGCGGTGGGTTCGTCCAGGATCAGCAGCTTCGGCCGCGTCATCATCGCCCGGGCGATCATCAGCCGCCGCTTCATGCCGCCCGAGAGCGTGCGCGACATCTTGCGCGCCTTGTCCCACAGCTGCGCCTTCTTCAGCTCCTCCTCGGCGCGCACCAGGGCCTGGTCGCGCGGGATGCCGTAGAAGCCGGCGTAGTTGACCAGGATGTCGAGCGGCTGCTCGAACATGTTGAAATTGATCTCCTGGGGCACCAGGCCGACCTGGCGCATCGCCTCCGAGCGCTGCGCCTGCAGGTCGATGCCCGCCACCTTCACCTCGCCCGCGGTCTTGTTCACCAGCGAACTGACGATGCCGATCAGGGTGGACTTGCCAGCGCCGTTGGGGCCGAGCAGGGCGTAGAAGTCGCCGGGCATGACGGTGAGCGAGACGCCCTTGAGGGCTTCGACGCCGTTGTCGTAGGTCTTGCGCAGATCGTGGATCTCGAGCGCGGGAACGGTGTGCATGGGGCTCCTGGGCCGCATCGCCGCTGCCTGGGCGTGCGGGGCGGCTTATTATAGGCGGCCTGCCGCGCCCGTCCCCGGGGCCCGGCCGCAACACCGAATCCCGTTCCCGGAGCGCCGCGTGGCCATCGTCCAGTTCCCCCTCCGCCTCGTCGGCAGCCGCATGCTGGCGCCCAGCGTGCGCCACCTCGCCTTCGCGCGCGACGACGGCCAGCCGCTGGATTTCATCCCCGGCCAGTTCATCCAGGTGCATTTCCAGTACGCCGACGGCACGCCGACCAA
>JAYRTA010000430.1:0-2064 GCA_041919875.1 Arenimonas sp. | reverse complement strand
CTGCCTGGCCCACCACGCGGCGGCCGTGATCCTGGGCCACAACCACCCCAGCGGTGCGCCCGAACCCAGCGCGGCCGACCGCGCCGTCACCGCCCGACTGCGCCAGGCCCTGGCCCTGGTGGATGTGCGCCTGCTCGACCATTTCATCATCGGCGACGGCCCGCCCTGCTCGATGGCGCGGCTGGGGGCGCTCTAGCCGGTGGCTGGCCGCGGCGCGCCGCTACGTATACTCGGCGGGCGGCATCGGGCCGCGGAGGGGCGACGTGATCCTGGGTTACTCCAGCCTGTATGCGCTCGACGCCAGCGAACGCGCCCTGCCCGATGCCGGCGCCGCCCGCCGCCTGCTCGCGGACCGGCGCCCGGACATCCCGGTCCGCCTGGACGCGATCATCGCCCGCGCCACCGGCGGCGACGGGGCGCCCCAGCATGCCGATGCCGCCCTGCTCGGCCTGGCCCGGCTCGGCCTGCGCCACGGCGGCTTCGGCCAGGACCCGCATGCCTACCACAACGAGGACCACGTGCTGGAGCTGGCCGAGCGCCGGCTGGGCCGGGTCATGGACGTGCTGGGGGAGGCAGGCCTGCCGGCCGCCGACTGGCTGGCCCTGGTGCTGTTCGCCGCCTGCCACGACCTGCGGCAGCGGGAAACCTTCGACGTGCCCGGGCCGGTCGGCGGCAACGAGGCCGCCAGCATCGCCGAGGCCTTCCGCATCCTCGCCGCCTGCGGCTTCGATCCGGACCTGGACCGCGAGCTGTTCGTGGCCCTGGAGCTGATGATCGCCGGCAGCACCTTCGACGCCCGGCCGCTGCCCCACCCCGAGCCGGAGCTGGCCTCCGCCGCCGGGGGGTCCCTGGCGCGCAGCCTGGCGGTCTGGCTCGACGGCGAGCGCCCGGACTGGAGCCGCGACCCGGCCGCCCGCCGCGGCGAGCGCCTGGCCCGGCTGGCGGCCGACCTGGACACCGCCAATGTCGGCGAACCCTTCCAGCACCTGGCCGACAGCGCCCTGCGCCTGTGCCGGGAGCGCGAGTGGCGCGCGGGCCGGGCCCTCGACCGGCCGGCCAGTGGCGCACCCTGCCTGGGCTTCCTCACCCGCGGCCAGACCCACTATTTCTTCGAGCTGCACCGGTTCTGCTCGCGCGAGGGGGAGCGGGTGTTCGGGCCCGGCAAGGCCGCCAACGCCGACCGGGTGCGCCGCCTGAGCGCCGACCTGGCCGCCGCCTTCGAGGACGCGCCGCCGCCCCACGGGCAGGCGGTGCTGGACGCCTTCGCGGCCCGCGCCGCCGGCTGAGGACCGGGCAAAAAAAAGACCGGCCGCCAGGCCGGTCTTGCCCCGATCCCGGTATCGCCACCGGACCGAAAAGTTAAGGGGAGAGGTACGGTGTCCAGCCGCACGCCCCCAGTGTGCACGGCCCGGGTGACGGCCCGGTGACAGCGCGCCCGCGCCGTGCCGGGGCTACAATGCGCGGCTACCCCAAGCGGAAAAAGACCCGGTGAAAGAGCACCTTCGCGAACTGGTGGCCCAGGCCCTGCTGGACCTGCGCCGGCACGGCCGGCTGGCCCCCGACCTGGCGACCCCGGCCTACGTGGTCGAGCGCACCAAGTCGCGCGAGCACGGCGACTACGCCACCAACATCGCCCTGCTGCTGGCCAAGCCGGCCGGCATGAAGCCGCGCGAGCTGGCCGACCTGCTGGTCGCCACCCTGCCGGCGTCCCAGCACGTGCAGAAGGTCAGCGTGGCGGGCCCGGGCTTCATCAACTTCACCCTGGCGCGCGGCTGCCGCCTGGGCACCATCCGCCGCGTATTCGAACTGGGCAAGGACTATGGCCGCGTGCCGGCCGGCAGCCGCGAGTCGGTGACGGTGGAATTCGTCTCGGCCAACCCCAACGGCCCGCTGCACGTCGGCCACGGCCGCGGCGCGGCCTACGGCGCGTCGGTGGCCTCGCTGCTCGACGCCGCCGGCCATGCCGTGCAGCGCGAGTACTACGTCAACGACGCCGGCCGCCAGATGGACATCCTCGCGGTGTCGGTGTGGCTGCGCGACCACGAGCTGGGCGGCGTCAACGTG
>JAYRTA010000429.1:0-2074 GCA_041919875.1 Arenimonas sp. | reverse complement strand
CGGGGCCGCGCCTGCGTTATAAGGCGGCATGACCGGCCCCGCCGCCCGCCCGTGATGCCCTTCGACGCCGCGCCGACTCCGCCCGTCGCCAGCCTCGACGCCTTCCTGGCCGGGGTTGAACGACGCGCGTTCCGCATGGCCGAGCTCGCGCTCGGCCATCGCGAGGACGCGCTGGACGTGGTGCAGGAGGCGATGCTCCGCCTGGTGGCCTACCGCGAGCGGCCGGCGGCGGAATGGACGCCGCTGTTCTGGTCCATCCTGCGTAGCCAGGTCACCGACCGTCACCGCCGCAACCGCGTGCGCCAGGGCGTGCTTGCAGTGCTGGGCCGCCCCGAGGACCAGCGCGAGGACCCGATCGAATCCCTGCCCGACCCGGGCGAGGACCCGGCCCGGGCCATGGACCGCCAGCGCGCGTGGACCGCCCTCGGCCGGGCCGTGCGCGCCCTGCCCCGGCGCCAGCGCGAGGCTTACCTGTTGCGCGAGCTCGAAGGCCTGGACGTCGCCGCGACGGCGGCGGCCATGGGCTGTTCGGAAGGCTCGGTGAAGACCCACCTGTCGCGGGCGATGGCCGCCCTGCGCACCCACCTGGAGGACTGGCGATGAGCCGCCACGGCCCGGACACCCCTGACTCGCCGCGCACGCTGTACCTGCATGCGGCCGACCGCCTCGACGCGGGGACCGCCGCGCGCCTGCGGGCCGCGCGTCGCGAGGCGCTGGCTGCGCCGCGCCGCGCCTCGCGTGCCGCCTGGGCCCTGCCCGCCGGCGCATTCGCGGCGACCGTGCTCGCGGTCGGCCTGGCCTGGTGGCAGGCCGGCACCGCACCGGCCCTCGATCCCGCGGCGCAGGCCGATGCCGAGGCCATTGAATCGCTGATGGTGGAGGAAGACCCGGAGTTCTACGCCTGGCTGGCCGACGCGCCGGTCGCGACCCGGGCGGAGACGCGGCGATGAAGGGACTGCCGATGCTGCTCGCCGGCCTGCTCCTGCTGGGCGCGGGCGCGGCCCGGGCCGGCGACGGCCCCGGGCATGGCCACCACGCCGGAGACCCGCCACGCGCGGTCCGCGTGCCCGAGGGCGTGGCGGTGCCGGCCTGGGCCGACCTGTCGCCGGCCCAGCAGGAAAAGCTGGCGCCCCTTCGCGAGCGCTGGGACCAGATGCCGGCCTCGCGCCGCGTCCATGCGCTCGAACGCCTGGAGCGTCGCGCCCGCTGGGAAGCGATGCCGCCCGAACAGCGCGAGCGCCTGCGCCAGGGCGCCCGCAATTTCCGCGACCTGCCGCCGGAACTCAAGGAGAAGGCCCGCCTGAGCTTCCAGGCGGTGCGCGCCCTGCCCGACGACGAGCGCCGGGCGCTGATGGCGCGCTGGCGCGCGATGGACCCGGACCAACGCCGCGCCTGGCTGGAGGCCGGCGGCCCCGGCATCGCGCCCGAACCGGCCGAGCGCCAGCCCTGAGGGCCGCGCGGCGCGGCCTCAGCCGCGACGTTCGCCGGCGTGCACCAGGCAGGTGCGGGCGATCAGCTCGTCGTCCCAGTCCAGCGCCACCGCGCCGTCCTTGAGCGACAGCGCCAGGAAGTTGAAGACGTTGCGGGCGTACATCTCGCTGGCGTGCAGGGCGCCCTGGCTGGCGAGATTGAGCGGTCCGGCCACCAGCACCCCGCCGTGGTCGACGGTTTCTCCGGGCCGGGTGAGCTCGCAGTTGCCGCCCGTTTCCGCCGCCAGGTCCACGACCACGCTGCCGGGCTTCATGCCCGCCACCATGGCGGCGCTGATGATCTTCGGCGCCGGCCGGCCGGGCACCGCGGCCGTGGTGACGATCACGTCCACCGATTTGAGGTGCTCCCCCAGGCGGCGCTGCTGTTCGGCCCGCTCCTCGGCGGTCAGCTCGCGGGCGTAGCCGCCCTCGCCCGCGGCGCTCACGCCCAGGTCGAGGAACTTGCCGCCCAGGGATTCGATCTGTTCGCGGGTTTCCGGCCGCACGTCGAAGCCTTCGACCTGGGCCCCGAGCCGGCGCGCCGGGGGGCTGGCCAGCAGGCCCGCCCCCCCCCCCCCCACCACCCCCACCCACCAACGGCCGAG
>JAYRTA010000428.1:0-2087 GCA_041919875.1 Arenimonas sp. | reverse complement strand
AGGCCAGCAGCACCGCCGCGATCACCAGCCGGACCAGGGCCTGGCCGTGCTCGCTGTCGGGGCGATGGGCGAAGGCGCGGATCATGCCGTCGGGCGTTCCGGTCGCTGCGTCAGCCCGCGGCCGGCGGGCAGAAGCGGAAGACGTCCTCGATGCGCTCGCGCCGCGCCAGCGCCGCGGCCACCACGGCCGGGTCGAACTGGCTGCCGGCGTTTTCCTTCAGGTAGTCGAACGCCTGCGCGAGCGACCAGGCCTTCTTGTAGGGCCGGTCGGTGGTGAGCGCCTCGAACACGTCGGCCACCGCCACGATGCGGGCCGGCAACGGCACCGCCTCGCCGGCCAGGCCATCGGGGTAGCCGCTGCCGTCCCAGCGCTCGTGGTGGCCCAGGGCGATGCAGGCGCCGACCTGGACGAACTTGCTGTTGCTGTCGCGCAGGACTTCGTAGCCCAGGCGCGGGTGCTTGCGGACCTCGGCCATCTCGGCCTCGTCGAGCTTGCCCGGCTTGAGCAGGATGGCGTCGGAGATGCCGGTCTTGCCGATGTCGTGCAGGGGCGCGGCGAGCTCGATCATCTTCACTTCGTCCTCCGGCAGGCCCATCGCCTCGGCGATCAGGGCCGCGTAGCGCCCGAGCCGTTCGAGCCGGCCGGCGACGCCGCCATCCCGATGGCCGGTGGCGCGGGCCAGGCGGTTGAGGATCTCGCGCTCGCGTTCGTCCAGTTCGTGCATGCGCGCCAGCAACTGGCGTTCCAGTTCGTGCGCACGCGACTTGAGGTTCTGCTGCTGCTGGCGCAGGGCCAGCAGGTTGCGGCAGCGCGAACGCAGCTCGCGCGGTCGCACCGGCTTGACCAGGAAATCGATCACGCCGGCCTCGAGGGCCGCGTTGCGGATCGGCTCGTCGCCGACGACGGTGATCAGGATGATGGGCACGTCCCGGTGCGAGAGCGGCCGGCGGAAGCGGCGGGCGAACTCCAGGCCGTCGAGCTTGGGCATGCGGTAGTCGAGCAGCAGCAGGTCGGGCGAGGTCCGCTGGGACCAGAGCAGGGCCTCGACCGGATCGCCGAAATCCGTGACCTTCACCTCGGGACTGATGTCCTCCAGCAGGTGGCGGAACATGGTCCGCTGGGACGGCTGGTCATCGACGATCAATACATTCACGTGAAGCTCCCGGGTGCGCACACCGTGATTGCCGCGGGGGCGGCTCGGCCTGAGCCTACCCCCGGCAACCCAACCCCGGCAAGCACTTGCCCCACAAACCTCCCGCATACCCTCCAGACGCCGACGCCCCCGGCAAGGCGCGTGGCAGCGCCAGCGTATCCGCGCGCCCGTGCCCGGGGCCCGCGATCCGCTTGCGGATCGTGGGAGAGTCCTGAGCGTACGCTCAGGACTCTGGCCGCATGTACGGGAACAGCAACACGTCCCGGATCGAAGCCGAATCGGTCACCAGCATCACCAGCCGGTCGATGCCGATGCCCAGGCCGCCGGTCGGGGCCATGCCGTACTCGAGCGCGCGGATGTAGTCGGCGTCGTAGTGCATGGCCTCGTCGTCGCCGCCCTCCTTGGCCTCGACCTGGGCCAGGAAGCGCGCCTTCTGGTCCTCGGGGTCGTTGAGCTCGGAGAAGCCGTTGGCGATCTCCCGGCCGCCGACGAACAGCTCGAAGCGGTCGGTGATCTCCGGGTCGCGATCCGAGGCACGCGCCAGCGGGCTGACCTCGACCGGATGGTCGGTGATGAAGGTCGGCTGCACCAGGGTGTGCTCGACGGTCTTCTCGAAGATCTCCAGCAGCAGCTTGCCCCAGCCGTAGGTCGGCTTGAACCTGATGCCCAGGCGCCGGCAATGGCCGCGCATGGCCTCCAGGTCGCGAAGGTCCTCGCGGCGGATCTCCGGGTTGTGCTCGAGCACCGCGTCGGTCATGGACCAGCGGCGGAAGGCCGGGCCCAGGTCGATCTGCATGCCCTCCCACTGCAGGTGGGTGGTGTCGCGCACGCGCAGCGCCACTTCGCGGATCAGGGCCTCGGTCAGGTCCATCACTTCGTGGTAGGTCGCGTAGGCCTCGTACAACTCGAGCATCGTGAACTCGGGGTTGTGCC
>JAYRTA010000427.1:0-2093 GCA_041919875.1 Arenimonas sp. | reverse complement strand
GCTCTACAACGAGATCGCCGGCCGCCTGTCCGGCATCCGCCGGATCGCGCCGGCCCAGCTGACCGCGCTGATCAACCGCGACAACGCGCTGGTGGTGGACCTGCGGATCGCCGGCGACTTCGAGAAGGGCCACATCGCCGGCGCCCGCAACGTGCAGATGAGCCAGTTCGACCCCGAGAACAAGCACCTGGCCCCGGCCAGGGCGCTGCCGGTGGTGCTGGTATGCAAGGTCGGGCAGACCGCGGACGGCGCCGCCAAGCGCCTGCGCAAGGCCGGCTTCACCAACGTCAACGTGCTCGAGGGCGGCATCCAGGCCTGGCAGGCCGCCGACCTGCCGCTGGTGAAGGGACGCGGCTGAGCCCTTGCAAGCGCCGTCCGCGCACCCCACGTCTGAACCGACGCACCGACCTGCCGTTGCATTCGGTGCGATAATCCGCGGCTTGCTTTCCCGCCCCTTTTTCCGCACGCAACGCATTTGCTGGAGCCACCCATGTCCGATGAAATCCTGAACGGCGCCGCCGCCGAATCCCAAGCGCAGCCGCAGGGCCCGAGCTTCACCGTCGAGAAGCTGTACGTGAAGGACCTGTCGTTCGAGGCCCCGAACGCGCCGCAGGTGTTCAATGAACAGGGCCAGCCGGACCTGCAGATGAAGCTGAGCCAGAAGGTCAATCGCCTGGCCGAAGCGGCGTTCGAGGTCAGCCTGGGCATCACCATCACCTGCACCGTGAATGGCAAGACCGCGTACCTGGCGGAAGTCGAGCAGGCGGGCGTGTTCGGCCTGGCCGGTTTCGACGAGCAACTGCTGGACGCGATGCTCGGCACCCAGTGCCCGAACATCCTGTATCCGTACGCCACCGCCGCGATCGGCCAGCTGATCACCCAGGGCGGCTTCCCGCCGTTCCCGATGCAGCCGATCAATTTCGACGCGCTGTATGGCGAAAGCCTGCGCCAGCGTGCCGCGCAGATCGCGCAGCAGGGCGGTGACGGCCTTGCCAACGCGGAAACCGCCGGCAACGCGTAAGCTGCCGGCTGCATGACGCAGTCAGCCAAAAAACCGGCGGTCGCGGTACTGGGCGCGGGCTCCTGGGGCACCGCGCTCGCCGCGTTGATCGCCCGCCACGGCCACCCCACCGTGTTGTGGGGCCGCGATGCGGCCACCATCGCCGCGATCGAGGGCGAGGGCGAGAACCCGCGCTACCTGCCGGGCATCCCGTTGCCCGGTGGCCTGCGTGCCACCACCTCCCTGCATGAAGCGATGGCCAGCGCCGGCCTGGTGCTGGTGGTGGTCCCTTCGCATGCCTTCGCCGAGACCCTGCGCGCGCTGGCGCCGCTGCGCCCGCCACCGGCCGGGGTGGCGTGGGCGACCAAGGGCTTCGAGCCCGGCAGCGGACGCTTCCTGCATGAAGTCGCCGGCGAGGTGCTTGGCGACGACGTGCCGCTGGCGGTGGTGACCGGCCCGTCGTTCGCGAAGGAAGTCGCGCTGGGCCTGCCCACCGCGCTGACCGTGCATTCGGACGATCCGGCCTTCGCCCAGCAGACGGCGGACGTGCTGCACGGCCCCGCGTTCCGCGCCTACACCGGCGACGACATGCGCGGCGCCGAGCTGGGCGGAGCGATGAAGAACGTGCTGGCGGTGGCCACCGGCGTGGCCGACGGCATGGGCCTGGGCCTGAACGCCCGCGCCGGCCTGATCACCCGCGGCCTCAACGAGATGCTGCGGCTCAACATCGCCATCGGTGGCCAGCCGGAAACCCTGATGGGCCTGGCCGGCCTGGGCGACCTGGTGCTGACCTGCACCGGCGACCTGTCGCGCAACCGCCGCCTGGGCCTGGCGCTGGGCCGCGGCCAGTCGATCGCCGATGCGGTGCGCGAGATCGGCCAGGTGGTCGAATCGATCCAGACCGCGGACGAGGTGATGCGCCAGGCGCATGCGCATGCGGTCGAGCTGCCGATCGCCAGCAACGTGCGCGACGTCCTGCATGGCGACATCACCCCGGCCGAAGGCCTGAAGCGGCTGATGGCGCGCGAACAGAAGGCGGAATACCCGCAGGCGCTGTTCGGCTGAGGCTCGGCGCCGGGTCGTGGCGGACCTG
>JAYRTA010000426.1:0-2098 GCA_041919875.1 Arenimonas sp. | reverse complement strand
GTTCATTGTCATGCACTACAAGGGCGGCAAGGCCAAGGCGAAGCCGGTCGTGCTCGTCGGCAAGGGCATCACCTTCGACACCGGCGGCATCTCGCTCAAACCCGCAGCCGAGATGGACGAGATGAAGTTCGA
This sequence comes from Arenimonas sp., assembly GCA_041919875.1. Lineage (GTDB taxonomy): Bacteria > Pseudomonadota > Gammaproteobacteria > Xanthomonadales > Xanthomonadaceae > Arenimonas. Next base: position 1,966 of record JAYRTA010000426.1, on the reverse strand, counting down.
CATGTGCGGCGCCGCGAGCGTGCTCGGCACCTTCAAGGCGGTCGCGCAGATGGGCCTGCCGATCAACCTGGTCGGCCTCGTCCCCACGACCGAGAACATGCCCGGCGGCGGCGCCACCAAGCCCGGCGACGTCGTCACTTCGATGTCGGGGCAGACCATCGAGGTGCTCAACACCGACGCCGAGGGCCGCCTGATCCTGTGCGACGCGCTCACCTACGCCGAGCGCTTCAAGCCCGAGTGCGTGATCGACATCGCCACGCTCACCGGCGCCTGCGTGGTCGCGCTCGGCAAGATCCCGAGCGGACTGCTCGCCAACGACGACGAGCTCGCCGCCGAGATCCTGCGCCGTGGCACCGAGTCGGGTGACCGCGCCTGGCAGCTGCCGCTGTGGGACGAATACCAGGAACTCCTCAAGAGCAACTTCGCCGACATGGGCAACATCGGCGGCCGTTACGCCGGCACGATCACCGCGGCCTGCTTCCTGTCGCGCTTCGCCAAGGCCTACAAGTGGGCCCACCTCGACATCGCCGGCACCGCCTGGGTGTCGGGCGATGCCAAGGGCGCGACCGGCCGCCCGGTGCCGCTGCTGAGCAGCTTCCTGATCGGGCGCGCCCGCGCCCATGCGGCCTGAGCGCCGGCCGGCGGCCGCCATGGCCCCGCGCGTGCAGTTCTATCACAACACCCCCGACCGCCTCGCGCTCGCGCACGAGCTGGCCGCCGGGGCGCACGCACGCGGCCGCAAGGTGGCACTGCGTTGCACCGACGCGACCCAGTTGCGCCGACTCGACCAGGCGCTATGGACCGCGGTGCCGCTCGACTTCGTGCCCCACGTCGGCGTCGGGTCGGCGCTGGCCGCGGAGACCCCGGTGGTGCTGGGCGCAGCCGGCGAGCCCTGCCCGTGGCCGCACGCCGACATGCTGTTCAACCTCGCCGACGACGTTCCCGCCGAGGCGGAAGGGTTTCGCATGGTCGTCGAGATCGTCGGCCGCGACGCCGCCGAAGTGCACGCCGCCCGCCTGCGCTGGGCCGCCTACCGGCAGCGCGGTTACGAACTGAAGGCCTTCGACGCCGAACGCAGGGTGGCGCTGTGAGAGGCTGGGAAGACGACTCCGACGACGAACTCGAGCGCGCCGACGACCTGCTCGGCCAGGCCGACGCGCTGCTGCGCCGCCATCGCGGGGACGCCACGCCAGCCTCCCCCCGCACACCATCGCCGGGCGGCGCGGGCCCCGCCGAGCCCGCCGATGCCGCGCCGGCGACCTCGCCCGCGACCATGCAGGCCTTCGACGACGACGACCTGCCGATCCTGACCGAGGTCGTCGACGACCTCGATCTGCCTGCGGAAATCTTCCAGCCGGTCGAGGCGCCGTTCGCAGCGAGCGCGGCGGCCATGCCGTCCTTCGTGCGCAGCCTTGCAGCGGCGCAGTTCACGCCTGCGGGGGAGCCTGCCGCGGCGACTGTGCGCGATGCAGCGCCGGAGCCCGTCACGCAGCCCGAACCGCCCGCGCCGCAGACACCCCACCCGCAGCCCGCGCCCTCCGCCGCCGAATCCGCGGCATCGCCACCGGCACGGAGCGCCGCGGCGCAAGAGCAGCAGCTCGCCGAACGCCTGGTCGAGCTCGACACCGCGATCGCGCGCGAAATCGACGAATGGGCCGCGCGCGAGCTGCCGCAGATCATCGCCCGCGAACTCGAGCGCCTCGGCGAGCGCATCCAGGACGAAGCCCTCGCCCACCTGCGCGCCACGTTGCTGCCCGGGATCTCTGCACGCGTCAGCAGCCTGTTCGACGACCGTCCCCACGACGTTCCGCCTGCCCGGTAGGAGCGACGCGAGTCGCGAGCGGGACCGCCGCCTTGCGCTGCGGCCGGACGGCCACCGCAATCGCGACTCGCGTCGCTCCCACGGCGGACCACCGCGGTTCGGCAGGGGAGAAGGGCGCGACACCGCCCCATGGCGCGCTCGTAC
>JAYRTA010000425.1:0-2100 GCA_041919875.1 Arenimonas sp. | reverse complement strand
GGGCGCGCTGCTGCGCGTGCAGCTGGGCAAGGGCGAGTAAGCCAGGCAATCCGGCCCGTGGCCCGGGTATTCCCCGGGCCACGCGGCTTCACCGACACGCCGAGGGGACCGTCCGGAGATGACCAAGTCCGAGCTGATCGAAGTGCTGTCGCGCCGCCAGGGCCACCTGAAGGCGGACGACGTCGACCTGGCCGTCAAGACCCTGCTCGAGATGATGAGCGGCGCCCTGACCCAGGGCGAGCGCATCGAGATCCGCGGTTTCGGCAGTTTTTCCCTGCATTTCCGCCCGCCGCGCCTGGGCCGCAACCCCAAGACGGGGGATTCGGTGGCGCTGCCGGGCAAGTACGTGCCGCACTTCAAGCCGGGCAAGGAACTGCGCGACCGCGTGAACGCGGGCCAGTCGCCGGCCGCCGCCTCGTCCGACGAGGCCTGATTCCCCCGCCCCCCGCTGGGCTAAGCTTCACGGGACCCACCCCCAGGACCCTGTGCGCATGCGCCTGATCAAAGCCATCCTGGCCGTGCTCTTCGTCCTGCTGGGCGTGCTCTTCAGCGCGCTCAACCGCGCGCCGGTCACCGTCGACCTGGGCTTCGCGACCCTGCAGACCTATCTCGGCGCCGCCCTGCTGATGGCCCTGCTCGCTGGTGCCCTGCTGGCGGGGCTGGTGCTGCTGGCCGGCGTCGTCTGGCCGCTCCGGCGCCGGCTGCGTGCCGAACCGCGGCGCGAGCCGGTCCCCCCGGCCCCGGATGGCCATGACTGAACTGGCCTGGTGGTTCCTGCTGCTGCCCGTCGCGGCCGCCACCGGCTGGCTGGCCGGCCGCCGCGGTGGCGAGCGCAAGGGCGGGGCGCGGGTTTCGCGCCTGTCCAATACCTATTTCCGCGGCTTGAACTACCTGCTCAACGAGCAGCAGGACAAGGCCATCGAGGTCTTCCTGCAGATCGCCGCGGTCGACAAGGACACCGTGGAAACCCAGTTCGCCCTCGGCCACCTGTTCCGCCGGCGCGGCGAGGTGGACCGGGCGATCCGCCTGCACCAGAGCCTGGTCGGGCGCCAGGGCCTGAGCGACGAGCAGAAGACCCGCGCCGTGCTCGCCCTGGGCGAGGACTACATGCGCGCCGGGCTGCTCGACCGTGCCGAAACCCTGTTCACCGACCTGGTGCGCATGGGCGTGCTGGCCCCGCAGGCACTCAAGCACCTGATTTCGATCTACCAGGCCGAGCGCGACTGGGGCAAGGCGATCGAGCACGCGCGCCAGTACGAATCGGCCAGCGGTGAACCGATGGGCAAGCTGGTGGCGCAGTTCCACTGCGAGCTGGCGGAGAAATCCCGCCTGGCCGGCGACGTCGAACAGGCGCGGCGGCACGTCGCGGAAGCCTATGCCGCCGACAGCCACAGCGTGCGCGCGGGCCTGGTCGAGGGCCGGCTGGAGATGGCCCAGGGCAACGACGCCGCGGCGATCCGCGCCTTCGAACGCGTGGCGCGGCACGACATCGAGTTCCTGCCCGAGATCCTCGAGCCCCTGCTGGCCTGCTACGAACGGCGCGGCGAGCCCGACCGCGCCCGCGGCTTCCTGATGGAGATGATCGAACACTACCCCGGCGTCTCCCCGGCCCTGGCCCTGACCCGGATCCTGCAGCGCGATGAAGGGACCCCGGCGGCGCTGCGCTTCCTCTCGTCCCAGCTGCGCCAGCGCCCCTCCGTGCGCGGCGAGGCGGCCTACATCGACCTGAGCCTCAAGGACCCGGACAACGACCCGGCCGCGACCCTGCGCACGCTCAAGCAGATCACCGAGCAATTGCTCGTGCGCACGCCCGGGTACCGCTGCCAGCGCTGCGGGTTCGGCACGCGCGCGCACCATTGGCAGTGCCCGGGCTGCAAGAGCTGGGGCAGCATCAAGCCCGTGCACGGGGCGGTGACGGAGTGATCGGCGACAGTGCCTGGGTGCTGCTGCTGTCGGCGGCAGTGGCGGCCGCGGCCGCGTTCGCGGGTGCGCTGCAGTGGCGCCGCTGGGCGCTGGCGCGCGGACTGCTCGACCCGCCCGGCGAAGACCGCCGCCTGCATGCCGCCCCCACCCCGCGCGGGGGCGGCATCGGCATCGCCG
>JAYRTA010000424.1:0-2108 GCA_041919875.1 Arenimonas sp. | reverse complement strand
GGTTGATTTTCATCCGGCCTGAGACGCCGTCTCAGGCAGGATGAAAATCAACCAGGTACGGCTTTTTGCGGTTGGGCGGGGGATAATGCGGGGCATGGACGAGAAGACGACGGCACCCACCACCCATTTCGGCTTCCGGGACGTGCCGGTGGCGGAGAAGAAGAAGCTCGTCGGCGAGGTCTTCAGCTCGGTCGCGCGCCAGTACGACCTCATGAACGACCTGATGTCCCTGGGCATCCACCGCGTCTGGAAGCGCTATTTCGTCGGCACATCCGGCGTGAAGCGGGGTGACCGCGTGCTCGACCTCGCCGGCGGCACCGGCGACATCGCCGCCCTCCTGCACGAGCGCGTCGGCGACACCGGCAGCGTCGTCCTGGGCGACATCAACGCCCAGATGCTGGGTGTCGGCCGCGACCGCCTCACCGACCGCGGCCTGGTGCGCGGGCTGGACTACGTCCAGCTCAACGCCGAAGCGCTGCCCTTCCCCGACGCGAGCTTCGACCTGGTCACCATCGCCTTCGGCCTGCGCAACGTCACCGACAAGCAGAAGGCCCTGGGCGAAATGCACCGCGTGCTCAAGGTCGGTGGCCGAGCCCTGGTGCTGGAGTTCTCCCACGTCACCGCCGACTGGTTCCGCCCCGTCTACGATTTCCATTCCTTCAAGGTGCTGCCGCGCCTGGGCCAGCTGTTCGCCCGCGACGCCGGCAGCTACCAGTACCTGGCCGAGTCGATCCGCAAGCATCCGCCCCAGGACGAGCTCAAGGCGATGATGGAAGGCGCCGGCTTCGCCCGCTGCGACTACCGCAACCTCAGCGCCGGCATCTGCGCGATCCATTCCGGCTACCGGATCTGAACCGCGCCGGCCCGCGCCGGCCCGGCCCGGCCGCGGCCAGGGTCCACCCGCGCCCGCGCCCTCCCGCCCCGGGCCGCCCCGTCCCCCGGCTGGGCTAGAATCGCCCGGTCCCGCCTTCCGGAAAGCCCCATGCGCCGCCTTGCCTTCCTGCTCGCCTTCCTGCTGGCCACGCTGCCGGCCGCCGCCCAGGACCGCCGCACCGACGAACATTCCTACGCGCGCCCCGACCAGGTCGCGATCAGCGACCTGGCCCTGGATCTGGCCCTGGATTTCGACCAGCGCACCCTTGGAGGCACCGCCACCTACACCCTGGCCTGGGCCGATCCGGCGGCCCGCGAGCTCGTGCTCGACACCCGCGACCTCACCATCACCAAGGCCGAGGCCCGCAACGGCACCCGCCGCTGGCGCGAAGTGGACTTCAACCTGGCGCCGCGCGACGAGCGCTTCGGCAGCCAGCTCACCCTCACCCTGCCGCGCCAGTTCGAGCAGGTGCGCATTACCTATTCGACCTCGCCCGAGGCCTCCGGCCTGCAGTGGCTGGCGCCGACCATGACCGCCGGTCGCCAGTTGCCCTTCATGTTCAGCCAGTCCCAGGCCATCCACGCCCGCAGCTGGGTGCCGCTGCAGGACACGCCCTCGGTGCGCTTCACCTACAGCGCCACCGTGCGCACGCGCCCGGACGTCATGGTGCTGATGAGCGCCGACAACGACCCGGCCGCCGTGCGCGACGGCGAGTACCGCTTCCGCATGCCGCAGGCGATCCCGAGCTACCTGATGGCGATCGCCGCCGGCGACCTGGTGTTCAAGCCGATCTCCGTCCGCGCCGGCGTCTGGGCCGAGCCGCAGACCGTGGACCGGGCGGTGAAGGAGTTCGAGGACACCGAGAAAATGATCGCGGTCACCGAATCGCTCTACGGCCCCTACCGCTGGGAGCGCTACGACCTGCTGATCCTGCCGCCGTCCTTCCCCTTCGGCGGCATGGAGAATCCGCGGCTGAGCTTCATCACGCCCACCGTGATCGCCGGCGACAAGTCGCTGGTCTCGCTGATCGCGCACGAGCTGGCCCACTCCTGGTCCGGCAACCTGGTCACCAATGCGACCTGGAAGGACATGTGGCTCAACGAAGGCTTCACCAGCTACGTCGAGAACCGCATCGTCGAGGCCCTGTACGGCAAGGAACGCGCCGACATGGAGTTCGTCAACAGCCGCAACGGCCTGCGCGAGGAGCTCAAGCAGGTGCCGATGGAACAGCAGG
>JAYRTA010000423.1:0-2120 GCA_041919875.1 Arenimonas sp. | reverse complement strand
GGGCGGCCTGGCGATCGTCGCCATCGTCGCCTGCGCCTTCTTCACCGCCTTTACCGGCGCCTCCGGCGTCACCATCGTGGCCCTGGGCGCGCTGCTGTATCCCGCGCTGCGCGAGGCGGGCTATACCGAACGCTACGCCCTGGGCCTGGTCACGGCCGGGGGCAGCCTGGGGCTGCTGTTCGCGCCGTCCCTGCCCCTGATCCTGTTCGGCTTCGTGGCGGGGCAGGCCGGTGGCCCGACCCCGGTGACCATCCCGGACCTGTTCCTCGCAGGCCTGCTGCCCGGCGCCCTGATGATGGCGGCCCTGGCCCTGCATGCCGGCTGGCAGGGGCGCGGGTTGGCCAGGGCCCGGCACCGCTTTTCGCCGTCGGAACTGGCCGCGGCCCTGCGCGAGAGCGCCTGGGAGTTGCCGCTGCCGGTCCTGGTGCTGGGCGGCATCTACTCCGGCGCGCTGGCCGCGAGCGAAACTGCGGCCGTGACGGCACTTTATGTTCTCGTCGTAAGTACCTGCATAAAAAAGGAAATATCCTTCTCTTCGCTGCCGCGCATCCTGTCCGAGGCGATGCGCCTGATCGGCGCGATCCTGCTGATCCTGGGCGCAGCCCTGGCCCTGTCGGCCTGGCTGGTGGACCAGGAGGTCCCGACCCGCCTGTTCGACTGGCTGGGCGGACACGTGCACAGCCCGCTGGCCTTCCTGCTGCTGCTCAATGCCTTCCTGCTGGTGGTGGGCATGCTGCTCGACATCTTCTCGGCCATCGTCATCCTGGTGCCCCTGCTGATGCCGGTGGCGGCCGGGTTCGGGATCCACCCGGTGCACCTGGGCATCGTGATGCTGGCCAACCTGCAGCTGGGCTATTTCACCCCGCCGGTGGGCATGAACCTGTTCATCGCCGCCTACCGCTTCGACAAGCCGGTCACGGCGCTGGTGCGGGCCTGCCTGCCGTTCTTCCTGATCCTGGGCCTGGCCGTGCTGGTGATCACCTGGTGGCCGGCACTGTCGCTGGGACTGCTGTAGTCCGCCGGGCGGCCCGGCCCGGGGGCGGCTGCGGTCGTGGCCGCATTCCACCGCTGCGAGGCAGCCCGGCCGGCTATAATGCCGCGCTTCCCTCTCCCCGGAGCCGCCCATGCTGCGCATCCAGGCCGAAGCACTGACGTTCGACGACGTCTCCCTCGTTCCCGCCCATTCCAGCGTCCTGCCCAAGGACGTCAGCCTGGCCACCCAACTGACCCGCGGCATCCGCCTGAACCTGCCGATCGTGGCGGCCGCGATGGACACCGTCACCGAAGCGCGCCTGGCCATCGCCATGGCCCAGTTGGGCGGCATCGGCATCGTGCACAAGAACATGTCGCTCGAGCAGCAGGCCGCGCAGGTGCTGCAGGTGAAGAACTTCGAGGCCGGCGTGATCCGCGAGCCGTTCACCGTCACGCCGCAGACGACCATCGGCGAAGTGATCAAGCTCACCCGGGCGCGAAACATCTCCGGCGTGCCGGTGGTGGACGGCGGCCAGCTGGTCGGCATCGTCACCAGCCGCGACATGCGCTTCGAGAAGAAGCTCGACGACCCGGTGAAGAACATCATGACCCGCAAGGACAAGCTGGTCACGGTGCGCGAGGGCGCCAGCGACGACGAGGTGCTGGACCTGATGCACAAGCACCGCATCGAGAAGGTGCTGGTGGTGGACGACAGTTTCGCCCTGCGCGGCCTGGTCACCGTCAAGGACATCCAGAAGGCGCGCGACAACCCCAATGCCGCCAAGGACGCCGACGAGCAGCTGCTGGTCGGCGCCGCGGTCGGGGTCGGCGGCGACACCGAGGCCCGCATCGAGGCCCTGGTGGCCGCCGGCGTGGACGTGGTGGTGGTGGACACCGCGCACGGCCACAGCCAGGGCGTGCTCGACCGCGTCGCCTGGGTCAAGAAGCGCTATCCGGCCCTGCAGGTGGTCGGCGGCAACATCGTCACCGGCGATGCCGCGCTGGCCCTGATGGACGCCGGCGCCGACGCGGTCAAGGTGGGCGTGGGCCCCGGCTCGATCTGCACCACCCGCATCGTCGCCGGCGTGGGCGTGCCGCAGATCACCGCCGTGGGCATGGTGGCCGAGGCGCTCAAGGTCCGCATCCCG
>JAYRTA010000422.1:0-2149 GCA_041919875.1 Arenimonas sp. | reverse complement strand
TGACCTGCGCGCCGGCGCCCGCGACGCCTGGGCCGGCGCCTTCTACAACCCCGGCGCGCAGATGATGCAGGCGGTGGACGCGCGCCCCGGCGGCGACCTGGTGCTGTCGCTGCGGGGCGATGGCCGGCCGGTGGCGGTCCTGCTGTTCTCCGGGCCGCAGGGCCGCGCACCCGCCGTCATCACGCTGCCGACCACGGCGGCCTGGGTCGAGCACGTCCTGCCCCTGGACGGCTTCGACGGGGCCGACCTGGCCCGGCTGCGCGCCATCGCGGTCACCGCCACCCTGGCGCCGGGCGAGGACGCGGCCCCGGTCGCCTTCGACCTCGACGAGCTGGAAATCCGCTAAGGTCGCGCCCGATGCAGACCCTGCCCGCCACCGCCGGCCCCGACGCACCGGAACCACCGGCGCGCAACCGCGCCGACATCCACGACAGCCCCTGGGTCACGCTGGCCTACCTGTTCTTCGTCTTCCTGCCGATGCTGTTCGGCGCCCGCGGCTGGCAGCAGGCGCTGGTGGCCAGCCTGGTGGCGATCGCGGTGTTCCTGCCCCTGCATTTCCGCTTCTATCGCGCGGATCCCGGCGAGCGGCCCTGGCTGGTGCTGGCCGTGGCGGCCATCGGCTGGGCGACGATTCCCTTCAACCCGGGCGGCAATACCTTCCTGATCTATGCCTGCGGCATGGCCGGATGGGCGTTCCGGCCGCGGCAGGCGGTGCTGGTCTCGCTGGCGCTGGTGGCGGTGATGGTGGCGCTGTTCCTGTGGGTGATGCCGCCGCGCTATGCGCTGGGCTGGTCGGCGATGGCCAGCCTGATCTGCCTGCTGGTGATGTGGAGCAGCCTGCACTCGCGGCGCCAGGGCCTGCGCGATGCCGAGTTGCGCCTGACCCAGGCCGAAGTCGGCCGGCTGGCGGCGATGGCCGAGCGCGAGCGCATCGGCCGCGACCTGCACGACCTGCTGGGCCACACGCTGTCGGTGGTCGCGCTCAAGAGCGAACTCGCCGGCCGCCTGGTCGAGCGCGACCCGGCCGCGGCCCGCGCGCAGATGGCCGACGTGGAAACCGTGGCGCGCCAGGCCCTGGCCCAGGTGCGCGAGGCCGTGGTGGGCATCCGCGCCACCGGCCTGCAGGCCGAGCTGGCCGCGGCGCGCCTGGCCCTGCTGTCGGCCGACGTGCGCCTGGACCACCAACTGGCGCCGGTGACGCTGCCGCCCGCGGCCGAACTTGCCCTGGCCATGGGCCTGCGCGAGGCGGTGACCAATATCGTCCGCCATGCCGACGCGCACCGGGTGGACGTTGAGTTGGCGAGCGGGCAGGGCGGGGTGCGCCTGGCGATCAGCGACGACGGCCGCGGCGGCATCGGCCGGGAAGGCACCGGCCTGACCGGCATGCGCGAGCGGCTGGCGGCCCTCGGCGGGCGCCTGGACATCGACAGCCCGCCCGGCGGCGGCACGCGCCTGGTGCTGCAGCTGCCGCCGGCCGCGCTGGAGGGCCCCGCCCCGTGATCCGCATCGTGCTGGCCGAGGACCAGGCGATGGTGCGCGGTGCACTGGTCGCCCTGTTGCGCCTGGAGACCGACCTGGACATCGTCGCCGACGTCGGCGACGGCCCCGCCGCCTGGGCCGCCCTGCAGCAGCACGCGCCCGACCTGCTGGTGACCGACATCGAGATGCCCGGCCTCACCGGCCTGGACCTGGCCCTGAAGCTGCAGGCCGCGGGCGCCGCGACCCGTGTCGTCGTCCTCACCACCTTCGCCCGCGCGGGCTACCTGCGGCGCGCGCTCGAGGCCGGCGTGCGCGGCTACCTGCTCAAGGACGCGCCCTCGGAGCAACTCGCCGCCGCCCTGCGCCAGGTGCACGCGGGCGGTCGCGCGATCGACCCGCAGCTGGCCGTCGCGGCCTGGGGCGAAGACGATCCGCTGACCGAGCGCGAGCGCCAGGTCCTGCGCCTGGCGGGCGAGGGCGTGCGCAGCACCGAGATCGCCGAACGCCTGCACCTCTCGCACGGCACGGTCCGCAACTACCTCTCCGAGGCCATCGGCAAGCTCGGTGCCGGCAACCGGATCGAGGCCTACCGGGTGGCGCGCGCCAAGGGCTGGCTGTGACTGCACCGGCGGCGGGCCGGGCCGTCGCCGCGCAAGGGCGGCGGCCGGCG
>JAYRTA010000421.1:0-2158 GCA_041919875.1 Arenimonas sp. | reverse complement strand
CAGCGAAGCGCTGGACCAGATGAGGGCCCTCGACGGCCTGGGCAAGGCCTGAAAGCATCCCCATGATCAAGACCGTTCTGCTCGTCGTGGTGGCGGCCATCGCCCTGCTGCTGATGTTCGCCGCCACCCGACCCGACACCTTCGCCGTCGAGCGTTCGACTACCATCGCCGCGCCCGCCGACAAGCTGTTCCCGCTGATCAACGACATGCGGGCCTTCAACACCTGGAACCCCTACGCGCGCAAGGACCCGGCCATGAAGGCCGAGTACAGCGGGCCGGCGGCCGGGCCGGGCGCGGTGTTCGACTTCCACGGCAACAAGGACGTCGGCCGGGGCCGCATCTCGATCACCGGCGCCTCCGCGCCGTCCCGCGTCACCATGCAGCTGGACATGTGGGAGCCGTTCGAGGGGCACAACGAGGTCAACTTCACGCTGGTGCCCGAGGGCGCGGGCACGAAAGTGACCTGGGCCATGCACGGACCGAGCGCCTTCATCACGAAACTGATGGGCATCTTCTTCAACATGGACCAGATGATCGGCAAGGATTTCGAAGCCGGCCTCGCCAACCTCAAACAACTGGCCGAGAAGGCCTGACTGCCATTGCCCCGTCATACAAGGAGAGCCGCCATGTTCCGCCAGATCTTCGTCAACCTGCCCATCAAGGACATGGCCCGCTCGCAGGCCTTCTTCAAGGCCCTGGGCCTGAGCTTCAACCCGCGCTTCACCAACGAGCAGGGGGCCTGCCTGGAGATCGGCGAGAACTTCTACGCCATGCTGCTGGTCGAGCCTTTCTTCCAGGGCTTCACCAGGAAGCCCATCGCTGACGCCCGGACCACCACCGAAGTCATCCTGGCCCTCTCGGTCGACAGCCGCGCCGAGGTCGAAGCGGTGATGGCCAAGGCCGTCGCCGCCGGTGCGACCCGCATTCCGGAGGCCAAGGACTACGGCTTCATGGTTCAGGACGGCTTCGCCGACCTCGACGGCCACCAGTGGGAGGTGTTCTGGATGGACGAGTCCGCCGCGCCCGCGCAGATGTAATCTGCGCGCGTGCATTCCGCCGTCCACGACACCATTGCCGCCGTCTGGCGCATCGAATCCGCCCGCATCGTCGCGGCCGTCGCGCGCCGCGTGCGCGATGTCGGTGTGGCCGAAGAGCTGGCGCAGGACGCGCTGGTCGCCGCGCTGGAGCGCTGGCCGCTGGATGGCCTGCCGACCAAACCCGGCGCCTGGCTGATGACCACCGCCCTGAACCGCGCGCTCGACCACCTGCGCCACCGGCAGATGGCCGATGCGCGGCACAGCGACATGGCCAGTGACCTCGAAGCGATGGAGGCGCACGTGGTGCCCGACTTCAGCGATGCGATCGACCGGCAGCGCGAACACGCCGCCCTCGGCGACGACCTGCTGCGCCTGATCTTCACCGCCTGCCACCCGGTGCTGGGTCCCGAGGCGCGCGTCGCGCTCACGCTCAAGCTGCTCGGCGGCCTGAGCACCGGCGAGATCGCGCGCGCCTACCTCGTGCCCGAGCCCACCATCGCGCAGCGCATCGTGCGCGCCAAGCGCACCCTCAGCGACGCGAAGGTGCCGTTCGAGGTGCCGCAGGGCGCGCAGCTGGCCGAACGCCTGGGCTCGGTGCTCGAAGTGGTCTACCTGGTCTTCAACGAGGGCTACACCGCGACCAGTGGCGCCGACTGGATGCGCCCCGCGCTGTGCGACGAAGCGCTGCGCCTGGGCCGCATGCTGGCTGAGCTGGCGCCGCAGGAAACCGAGGTGCTGGGTCTGCTCGCGCTGATGGAGATCCAGGCCTCGCGCACCGCCGCGCGCACCGACCGCGCAGGCAACCCCATCCTGCTGGCCGACCAGGACCGGCTGCGCTGGGACCGGTTGCTGATCCGCCGCGGCCTGGCCGCACTGGAGCGCGCGCAGGCGTTGGGCCAGCCGGCCGGCCGCTACCGCCTGCAGGCCCTGATCGCCGCCTGCCACGCCCGTGCCGCGCGCGCCGAAGACACCGACTGGCCGCGCATCGCCGCGCTTTACGCCGAACTGATGCGCATCGCGCCCTCGCCCGTGGTCGAGCTCAACCGCGCGGTCGCGGTCGGCATGGCCGAGGGGCCGGCCGCCGGCCTGGCGATCGTGGAGACCCTGCTGCAGGACAAGGC
>JAYRTA010000420.1:0-2158 GCA_041919875.1 Arenimonas sp. | reverse complement strand
GGAGACCGCCAGCAGGCCCAGGGCCAGGACGCCCGCCGCCAGTCCGTACCAGGCGCCCAGGTAGAGGAAGGGCCGGCGCACGAAGGCATCGGTGGCGCCCAGGTGCTGGAGCACGGCGATTTCCTCCCGGCGGTTGCCGATGTCCAGGCGCACGGTATTGCCCACCACCAGCAGCACGCCCAGGCCCAGCAGGACCGCGACCACCTGCACCACGCGCCCGCCGAAGGCCAGCCAGGCCGAGAGCCGCTGGCGCCAGGCGGCGTCGTGCTGCACCACATCGGCCTCGGGCAGCAGGCGCAGGTCGGCCGCGAGCGCGTCGCCGTCGCCGGTGGGCTGCACCACCAGCACGGTCGGCAGCGGGTTGTCCTCGAGCACGTCGAGCGCGCCGGCCAGGTCGCTCATCGCGCGGAATTCCTCCAGCCCCTGCTCGGGCGAACGCACCGCCACGCCGGCGACGTCCGGCCGGCCGCGCAGGCCCTGGGCCAGCGCCTCGGCCCGGCGCGCGTCGACGTCGTGCTTGAGGAACACGCCGATCTCCCGCGATTCGGTGACGCTGCCGGAGAAACGCTCGACATTCGCCAGCGACAGGCCCAGGCCCAGCGGCAGCGCGATCGCCACCGCCATCACGCCGACCGTCAGCAGGGTGGCGAACGGACGCTGCAGCAGGCGGCCCAGGCTGGAGACCAGCGAATAAAGGTGCTGTTCGCGCCAGGCGCGCAGGCGCGCGCCGACGCCGCCGGCCTTGACACGTTCCGCGGCGGCGGGGCGGGCGCGGGCGTCGGTGCGGGCGCTCATGCCGCCAGGTCCTCGGGCGAGATGTCGTCCACCAGCTTGCCGTGGTCGAGCACCAGCACGCGCCGGCGCATGCGCTTGACCAGGGCCAGGTCGTGGCTGGCGACGATCACGCTGGTGCCGGCGGCCGGCAGTTCCGCGAACAGCTGCATGATCTCGGCCGCCAGCTGCGGATCGAGGTTGCCCGTGGGTTCGTCGGCCACCAGCAGCTGCGGCTGGGCGACGACGGCGCGGGCGATGCCCACGCGCTGCTGTTCGCCGGTGGACAGCTGGCGCGGCAGGGACTTCTCGCGCCCGCCCAGGCCGACCCGGTCGAGCACGGTGCGCACGCGCTTGCCGACCTCGCCGCCCGGCGTGCCGGCGATCAGCAGCGGCAGGGCGACGTTGTCGTAGACGCTGCGGTCGGTGAGCAGGCGGTGGTCCTGGAACACCACGCCGACCTGGCGCCGGTGCAGGGCGACGCCGCGACCGCGCACCTTGGCGAGGTTGCGCTCGTTCACCAGCACCGTGCCGCGGCTGGGGCGCTCGGACAGGTGGACCAGGCGCAGCAGGGTGCTCTTGCCGGCGCCGGAGTGGCCGGTGACGAACAGCATCTCGCCCGGTTCGATGGCGAAGCTGACCTCGCTCAGCGCCGGCGTCGTGCCGGCATAGGCCTTGGTGACGTTGTCGAAGCGGAGCAGGCTCATGCGGTGCACGCGCGGGGGCAAGGCCCGCAATCTACCAGACCGTCCCGATGCCGTAGGAGCGCCCTGCGGCGCGAACTACGCACCCTGCGGCCAACGTCGCCGGGCGGGCGCGCCCACCCCCGGCGGGCGCGACGCGTGCTCAGTGCTTGGCCGGCGGGCTGCGCTTGACCAGGGCCTTGAGGCCGGCCTTGATCCGACCCAGCAGGGAGGGCTTCTCGGCGGCGGCGGGCGCCTCGCTGCGCGGCGCGGACGCCGTCTCGTTGCCACCCTCGCCCACCGGGCGACCGCGGCGGCGGCGGCGGCGCTTGCGTGCCGGCGCGTTCGGATCGGCCAGCTGGGGCGAGGAGGGCGCCGGGCGCTGGGCCGGGCGCTCCAGGGCCAGCTCGCCCTGGGGCTCGGCGACGGGCGCGGCGTCCACGCGCGGCTTGCGCTCGCGCTGGCCGCCCGGACGCGGGCCGGAACGCTCGCCGCGGCCGCGGCCACCGTCACGACCGCCCTCGCGGCCACCGCGACCGCCCCGGCCGCGCTTCTCGTCTTCGGCCGCCTTGGCTTCGCGCACTTCGCGGTAGATCGCGCCGATGCTTTCGCCGGCATCGTCCTCGCCCGGCGCCACCGGGCGCGGCGCCCGCGGCACCGGCACCAGCAGGTCGCGCTCGAGCTGGGCGACCGGGATCTTCTGC
>JAYRTA010000419.1:0-2162 GCA_041919875.1 Arenimonas sp. | reverse complement strand
AGGAAGATGCGGTCGGCCAGGTCCTCGGGCACGCCGCGGCCGTCGTCGGCGATCTCCACGCGCATCGCCAGGCGGTGGGCGGCGTCGCCGATCAGCACGTGGTGCTCGGCGCGGGTGCGCAGCTGCACGGTGGACGCGCCGGATTCGAGGGCGTTGCGCACCAGGTTCCAGAGCGCCTGCACCAGGCGGTCGGCGTCGCCGGGCAATTCCGGCAGCGAGGGGTCGAAATCGCGCACCAGTTTCACCGACCAGCCGGCTTCGGCCTCGGCCAGCTGGCGCACGCGCTCGAGCACGGCGTGGATGTTGGTGGGCGCGAAGGCGCGCGGCGGCGCCGGGTTCATCAGCCGGTCCACCAGCGCGGCGAGCCGATCCACTTCGGCGCCGACCAGGCCGACCAGTTCACGCGCGTCCTCGCCCTCCACGCGGCGCGCCAGCAGCTGGGCCGCGCCCTTCATGCCCGCCAGCGGATTGCGGATCTCGTGCGCCAGGCCCTTGAGCGCGGCCGAGAGCGCCGCCGGCAGGGCGGTGGCGAGTTCCTCACCGGGGAATTCGTCGGCCGGATGCGCTTCCAGGCGCAGGCCGCCGCCGTCGGTGCGGGCCAGCAGCAGGTCGGCGAAGCGCTCGACGCCGCCGGGGAAGGCCAGGCGCGCGCGGCGCACGCGCACGCTTTCGCCGGTGGCGGGCAGGCGCGGCAACAGGTCGGACAGGCGCCCGCCCTCGGCATCGAGCTCGGACAGTGCCATGCCCGGCAGCCGTCGCAGGCTGATGCCCAGCCAGCTGGCGAAGGCGGCATTGGCGCCCCGCAGCACGCCGTCGGCATCGGCCCAGGCGATGGGCGTGGACAGGCCGTCGAGGGCGGGCATGGAGCTCATCGCCACCTCACCCGGCGCTCAGCCCGACCAGCCGCAGAGGACGGCGCAGCGTTCGCGGGCGTAGTCCCAGGCGGAAAAAGCGCGACCTTCCGGCTCAGGGACGATGAAGGGGTCGTCGCCGAAGCCCTGGTACTGATCGTAGAGCTCATCGGCCGAGATGCCCTGGCGCCAGTGATGGGCCAGGCTGTCATCGACGATGCGGCGCGCCGCCGCCAGCGCGTCCTCCCAGGTGGCGAACTCGCCGTGCGTGTAGATCTCGCTCTTGTCCCCGTAGTGGAAGTTGTCGGCGACCTGGACGGTGAACATGGCGCACTCCTGGCGGCGGACCGATCAGTCGGTGGTCGCGGCGGATGCAGGGTCGGACAAGGGCGACGGGGTGGCGGCGCCCGGCACGCGGAAGGCGGCGGGGTCACCCGACCGCGGCTCCTGGAGGGTGAGCACCCAGTCCGCGCCCTCGCGCGCCAGGGCATATCCCGGCGAGGCGGCGGTGGTGGCGACGGCGGCATCCTCCAGGCCGTGCTGCGCCTGGCGCGCCAGTGCGATCAGCAGGCGATGCTTGGCGGCGTGGTCGAGCATGCGGCGCTGGTAGCCATCGTAGGCGGGCGCGGCGAGGCTGCTGAGCACGCAGCTGACGGCGGCGCCGTAGCATTCGAGCTGGTCGAAGCCGGTGATGGCCGGCGACGCGGCCGGCACCTCGCCGCGGGCGAGCCCGGCGCGGTAGTCCTCGCTGCAGACATCGCCGAAGCCCTGCGCGGCCCAGCGCGCCTGCAGGCCCTGGTCCATCAGCAGCCAGCCCTGGGCCAGGCGCAGCGGGTTGAGGCTGGCGCGCATCGGCGCCTGCAGCTGGCCGCCCAGGTCGACGTTCATGCGGTACTCGAAGCGCATCGCCTCGCAGGCGGCGTAGTCGTCCAGCACGGGTTCGGCCAGCGCGGGCTCGCAGTCCGCCGGCAGCGGCAGGCCCGGTTGGGCGCGCACCAGGTCGAGCACGAGGCCGGCGGCGCCGTCCACCAGGGCCAGGGTGACCAGCTTGGTGATCAGGGTGTCGGCCAGGCGCCCGTGCCGGCGCACGTCCACCAGCAGGCGGCAGGCGGCCGGCAGCGCGCCGGCGGCATCGCCGCGCGCGGCCTGCAGGGCGATCTGGTTCAGCGGCAGGCGCAGGTGCTGCAGCGAGGCGATCGGCGAGTCGATGGCCGGCGCGTAGGGATAGCGCAGGTGGGTCGCGGCCAGGGCGCGCCGCGCCAGTTCGAGGCGTTCGGCGTCGGCGTCGAGCCAGGCCTGCACGGCGTCGGG
>JAYRTA010000418.1:0-2166 GCA_041919875.1 Arenimonas sp. | reverse complement strand
CCTGATCGATGGCGCCGCCGATGGCGCCGGCCTGGGCAGCCTGTTCCTGCGCCATGTGCAGCGCACCCGCCTGCTGCTGCACCTGGTGGACATGGCGCCGTTCGACGAAGGCACCGATCCGGTGCAGCAGGTGCGGGCGATCGAGGCCGAGCTGCGCAAGTACGACCCGGGCATGCTCGAGAAGCCGCGCTGGCTGGTGCTCAACAAGGCCGACCTGTTGACCGAGGAGGAGCGCCAGGCGCGCGCCGAAGCCATCGTGCAGGCGCTGGAGTGGAAGGACCCCTGGTTCCTGGTCTCGGCCATCGGCCGCGAGGGCACCTGGCCGATCGTGCTCAAGGTGCAGCAGTTCTTCGATGACCAGAAGGCCGCGGCCCTGGAGGCGGCGGAGGACGCCGCCGCGCGCGCGGAGATGGCGCGAAATGGCTGAGGCGCGGATGGCATCGCCGCTCACCGGGCCGGGGATGCGGAATGCCCGGGCAGCAAAAAGGCCGGCTTTCGCCGGCCTTCGTGCACTGGGCGGGGCGCCCGGGGGCGCCGCCGGCTCAGGCCTGCTTGAGCGCCTTGATGTGGGCGCTGAGGCGGCTCTTGTGGCGGGCCGCCTTGTTGCGGTGGATCAGGCCGCGGGCCGAGTAGCGGTCGAGGATCGGCTGGGCGGTCGCGAAGGCGGCTTCGGCGCCGGCGGCGTCCTTGGCTTCCAGGGCCTTGATGACCTTCTTCACGGCGGTGCGCAGCATGGAACGCTGGCTGGCATTGCGGGCGTTGCGGACGAGGGTCTGCTTGGCGCGCTTCTTGGCGGACTTGATGTTGGCCACGGAGGGCTCCTGCAATCTGTGGGTGGTGGCCGGGCCCGTGCGGGCCGGCGGGGAATCGGGGGTGGGGCGGTAAAGACCGCGAATTCTGGAGGATTCAAGGGCTTGAGTCAAGCATGCACAAGCCTGGCCGGGACCGGGGGCCGGGCATGAGCCGGGGCGGGCTGCTGCGCTCGGGCGCCGTGTTCAGCGCCATGACCCTGCTCTCGCGCCTGGCGGGCTTCGTCCGGGACATGGTCCAGGCCAGCCTCTTCGGCGCCGGCGGCATCGTGGACGCCTTCGCCGTGGCCTACCGCATCCCGAACTACCTGCGGCGCATCTTCGCCGAAGGGAGCTTTGCCTCGGCCTTCGTGCCGGTGCTGTCGGAGTTGCGCCAGAAAGGCGACGAGGCCGCCCTGAAGGACTTCCTCGACCACGTCGCCGGCGCCCTGTGCGCGACGGTGCTGGTGGTCAGCGGCCTGGGCATGCTGCTGGCGCCGGTGGTGGTCTCGGTGATCGCCCCGGGCAGCCTGGACGACCCCGCCAAGTTCGCCCTGACCAGCGACCTGCTGCGCATCGTCTTCCCCTACCTGGCCCTGGTGTCCATGACCGCCCTGGCCGGCGCGGTGCTCAATTCCTTCGAACGCTTCGCGCTGCCGGCCCTGACCCCGGTGCTGCACAACCTGGCCGTGATCGCCGCCATGCTGGCGCTGTCGCCGCACCTGCAGGTGCCGGTGAAGGCCCTGGCCTGGGGCGTGCTGGCGGCGGGCGTGCTGCAGTTGACCCTGCTGTGGCCGGCGATGGGCCGGCTGGGCCTGTTCCCGCGCCTGCGCCTGAACCTGCGGCACGAGGGCGTCCGCCGCGTCGGCCGGCTGATGCTGCCGACCCTGTTTTCGTCCTCGGTGGCCCAGCTCAACCTGATCGTGGGTACCGTGTTCGCCTCGCTGCTGGTGGACGGCAGCCAGAGCTGGCTCTATTACAGCGACCGCCTGGTCGAGTTCCCGCTGGGCCTGTTCGGCGTTGCCCTGGGCACGGTGATCCTGCCGCACCTGTCCCGCCGGCATGCGCAGACCGACCATGCCGGTTATGCCGCCGCGCTCGACTGGGGCCTGCGCACCGTGCTGCTGCTGGCCCTGCCGGCCGCCCTGGGCCTGGCCCTGCTGGCGGAGCCGACGGCCATGGTGCTCTACGAGCGCGGCAGCTTCCTGGCGCAGGACAGCCGCATGACCGCGCTGGCGATGATGGCGATGGCGATCGGCATCCCGGGCTTCATGGCCAGCAAGGTGCTGCTCTCGGCCTTCTACGCCCGCCAGGACACGCGCACGCCGATGCGCATGGCCGTGGCCACGGTGTTCATCAACGTGGCCCTCACCGCCGC
>JAYRTA010000417.1:0-2173 GCA_041919875.1 Arenimonas sp. | reverse complement strand
GGCGAGTGGCTGCGGCGCCAGCGCATCGCCGCGGTGGCCGCGCTGCGCTGAGCCCGCGCCTCAGCGCAGGCCGCGATCCACCGCTTCGAGCACGCGGCCGGCGCGCGTCTGGCCGACCATCCAGGCCAGCGCCAGGCCCAGCACGTTCGCCGCCATGTCCAGGCCTTCGCCGAAGCGGTTGGCGGTGAGCGTGGCCTGGGCGAACTCCAGCGCCACGCCCAGGATCGCCAGCGCCACCAGGGCGCGCCCCTGCGCCCAGGCCGCGCCGAAGGTGGCCATGGCCCAGAAGCCCAGCAGGAAGTAGGCCACCAGGTGCATCCACTTGTCGCCGTCGGGCAGATCCGGCATCGGCGGCATCAGCGCCGCCGGCAGCAGCGAGCCGGCGATCGCCAGCGCCCACCCGAAGATCCAGATCCCCAGCCAGACCCGGGGGCGATGGAAGCTGCGCAGCGCCGCCTTGCGCCAGGCCTTGCGCGGCCTCACAGGCGCCGGCCCAGGTCGCCGGCGGCGAAACGGGCGCGCAGGTCCACGCCGCGCTGGAAGGCCATGGCCTGGAAGCGCTCGCCCATCTCGCCGGGCAGCGTGAGCCGCTTGACCTCGTTGTGGCGGTGGTGGCGCTCGACCGGGTCGGCGATCGTTTCGATGTCGGCCAGGCACGCGGGCAGGCCGTTCTGGATCAGGAAGGCGGCCTGCGGGCAGTAGCCGGCGAGTTCGAAGCCGGCGTGCAGGCCGGCCTCGGCCAGGGCGGTGAAATCGACGAAGGCGGTG
Source organism: Arenimonas sp. (assembly GCA_041919875.1). Lineage (GTDB taxonomy): Bacteria > Pseudomonadota > Gammaproteobacteria > Xanthomonadales > Xanthomonadaceae > Arenimonas. The sequence continues at coordinate 1,405 of JAYRTA010000417.1, read as the reverse complement.
ATGTCGGTGAGTCCGGGCAGGTGGAAGGGATCGCCGTGGGCGCGGTGGCGGTGGTGGCAGACCAGGGTGCCGTCGCGGCGCTCGGGCAGGTAGTACTCGCGGCGCGGGTAGCCGTAGTCCACGAACAGCATCAGGCCCGCGCGCAGCAGGCCGCCCACCGCCTGCACCCAGTAGGGCAGCTGCGGCAGCAGTTCGCTGCGGTAGCCTTCGGGCAGGGCCGCGCCGAGGTCGCGCTCGACGTGGCGCACGGCGGCGCGCAGCAGGGCGTCGGCGGGCTGGTCGATGCGGATCAGGCCGCCGTCCGGATCGAGGGCGACGCACTCCTCGTACACCTCGCCTTCGTGGATCGCGAAGCGCGGCGTGGGCAGGGCATCGACCACCTCGTTGGCGAACAGCACGCCCTGCCATTCGCGCTCCAGCGGCCCGTCCAGCCAGCGCACCCGCCGGAACAGGTCGGCCGGCAGCGCGGCGCGCAGGTGCTCGTACTGGCGCTCGCGCAGGTCGGCGCTGGGTTCGAGCAGCAGGTAGCGCGCCGGGGCCCGGCCCAGGGCCTGCAGGTGCGCCAGGGCGGCCGCGGCGAAGGCGCCGCTGCCGCCGCCCACCTCGAGCAAATCCGCCGGGCCCTCGAGCTGGGCGAAGGCGGCCGCCGCGCAGTCGGCCACGCATCGGGCGAAGGTCGGACCGAGTTCGGGCGCGGTGACGAAGTCGCCCTCGGCGCCGAACTTGCGGGCGCCGGCGCTGTAGTAGCCCAGGCCGGGCGTGTACAGCGCCAGCTCCATGTAGCGCGAGAACGGGATCGAGCCCCCGCCGGCGCGCACCTGGGCACGGATGTGGTCGAGCAGTCGCCCGCTGTGGGCCAGGGCGTCGGGCGAGGGCGTGGGCAGGGGGGACGTCATGATGGAATCTTCAGGCGTGCCCGCGCAGGATACCGGCAAAGCCCCGGAGCCCCGAATGCCCACGTCGCCCTCCCCCGCCGCCCGCCCGGTCGCCCTGGTCACCGGCGCGGCCAAACGCGTCGGCGCCTGCATCGCCGCCCGACTGCACGCGGCCGGCTACGACCTGGCCCTGCACCACCGCGATTCCGCCGCCGCCATGGCCGCCACCGTCGCCCCGCTCGAGGCCGCGCGACCCGGCAGCGTGCGCGTGCTGCAGGGCGAACTGGGCGACGATGCGGTGCCGGCGCGGCTGGTGGCCGAAACGCTCTCGGCCTTCGGCCGCCTCGACGCGCTGGTGAACAACGCCAGCGCCTTCTTCCCCACGCCCATCGGCGAGGCGACGCCGGCGCAGTGGGACGCCCTGTTCGCCGCCAATGCGCGCGCGCCCTTCTTCCTGGCCCAGGCCGCGGCCCCGGCGCTGCGCGCGGCGCAGGGCGCGATCGTCAACCTCGGCGACCTGTACGGCGAGT
>JAYRTA010000416.1:0-2180 GCA_041919875.1 Arenimonas sp. | reverse complement strand
GATCGGGCGGATCGCCGGCGTGCCAGCCGCCGGTTCCGGCGGAGTGGACGCGGGCGGGATGGCCGGCCTGCTGCAGGACATGGCGCGCCCACCCTTCCAGGAGCGGTGAGCGGCAAATGTTTCCCATGCAAACAAACAATATATTCAAGTAGTTATAACTACTTATTGAAGTTCTTTGGCAAGCGTGGCCTCGGCCCGCGCGAGATCCTGTTCGGTATCCACCCCCGGCGGGAACGGCACCGGGCTCAGGCCTACGGCGATGGCGTGCCCCGCCTCCAGCACCCGCAATTGCTCGAGGGCTTCGATCGTCTCGAGGCGGCCCGGCGGCAGCCGGGTGAAGCGGCGCAGGAAGCCCGCGCGGTAGGCATAAATGCCGATGTGCCGCAGCGCCTCGGGGCCCGGCGGCGACAGCCGGTCGCGCGCGAACCGGTCGCGCTCCCAGGGGATCGGCGCCCGGCTGAAATACAGCGCCCGGCCCCGGGCGTCACGGACCAGCTTGACGGCATTCGGATCGAACAGCGTCTCCAGGTCGGTTACCAGCGTCGCCAGGGTCGCCATCTCGGTGCCGGCCTCGACCAGGGTGCGCGCGACCGCGCGGATGCCTTCCGGCGGCGCGAAGGGTTCGTCGCCCTGCAGGTTCACCACCACGTGCCCGTCGTCCCAGCCCCGCTGATCGGCGACTTCGGCCAGCCGGTCGGTGCCCGAGGCGTGGTCGGCGCGCGTGAGGCAGACCTGCAGGGGTTCGCCGGCGAGGGCCTGGGCGATGCGCGCATCGTCGGTGGCGACCACCACCTCGCGCGCGCCGGCGGCGAGCGCGCGCCGGGCGACGTGCAGCACCATCGGCACCCCGCCGATCAGGCGCAGCGGTTTGCCGGGCAGGCGCGAAGCGCCGTAGCGGGCGGGGATGGCGACGCTGAAGTCGAGGTCGGTCATGGGCTCGGTCCGGGTGGGCCCAGGCGCTCGGCCAGGGCGTCGAGGAACTCCTGCGGCAGGGTTGCGTGCACGGGCACGGCCCAGGTGTCGGGAGGCGCCATCCCGCGGCATTTCACCGCGTCCTTCTCCGTCATCAGGCGCGGACCGGGCAGGCCGGCCAGGTCCACGGGGCGATACGCGTGGTGGTCCGGGAAGGCGTGCCCGACCACCTCCAGCCCGGCCACGCGCAGGGTGGCGAAGAACCGCGCCGGGTGGCCGATGCCGGCAATGGCCTGCACGGCGGTGCCGGCGAAGTCGGACAGCGGCCGGCGGCGGCCGTCGTCGAGCGCGATCGCGTCGGCGGGCGCGAGGACCATCACGACCTCGCCCGGCACGCCGGGACCACCATTGTTGACGGTGAAATCCGCCGCCGCACCGGCCGGCTCCCGCAGCGGGCCGGCCGGGATCAGGCGGCCGTTGCCGTAGCGTCGCTGCCCGTCGATCACTTCGATCTCGACCTGGCGCGCCAGCTGCAGGTATTGCAGGCCGTCGTCGGCGATCACCAGAGTGCAGCCGGCGGCCCGCGCCGCGCGCGCCGCCGCCACCCGGTCGCGGTCGACGAACACCGGCAGGCCGGTGCGATCGGCGATCAGGCGGGGCTCGTCGCCGGCGAGCGCCGCCGGCGTGTCCGGGCCGACGCGCAGGGGCGCCCGGCCGCGGCGTCCGTGGCCTCGGCTGACGATGCCCGGCCGCCAGCCCCGTGCCGCCAGCGCCTGCGCCAGCGCGATCACGAGCGGCGTCTTGCCGCTGCCGCCGGCCACGCGGTTGCCGACCACCAGCACGGGCACGCCGACATCCACCTGGCGGGCGCGGCGATGCCTGCGCTGCCGGGCGGACAGCCAGCCGTACAACCGCGCCAGCAGGCGCAGGCCAGGGCCCGGCGCCACGCCGCCGTACCAGCGCCGCAGCAGCCAGGCCTCCAGCGCCGCCTTCACCCGGCCTCCGGCTCGCGGAACTGCATGCGGTGCAGGTGGGCATAGAGGCCGCCGCGCGCCAGCAGTTCGGTGTGCCGGCCCTGCTCCACCAGGCGGCCGCCGTCGAGCACCAGCACCTGGTCGGCGTGTTCGACCGTCGAGAGCCGGTGCGCGATCACCAGGGTGGTGCGGTCCGGGATCAGGCGGTCGAGCGCGGACTGCACCAGCCGCTCGGATTCGGTGTCCAGCGCCGCCGTCGCTTCGTCCAGGATCAGGATCGGCGCGTCCTTGAGG
>JAYRTA010000415.1:0-2183 GCA_041919875.1 Arenimonas sp. | reverse complement strand
GCTCCTCCTTCTCGACACCCACCATCGCGCCGGCCTGGGCGGAGATTTCGAAGGCCTGCTGTTCGAACAGTGCCTGGCCCCGCACCTGGCCCACCAGGAAGCCCTGGTCGTCGCAGACCGGATACACCGGGTAGTGGCGGGTCACCACCTCGCGCATGGCCTCCACCAGGGGCTGGTCCGGGCGCAGCACGAAGGGCGTGCGGATCATCACGGCGTCCAGGGCCTCGGCGCGGTCGGCGTACAGCAGGTCGCGGAAGGCCACGACACCGAGCAGGCGCTGCTGCGCATCCACCACCCACAGGTACGTGACCAGCCGTTCCTTCACCACGCCGCGCAGGGCGTCGATCGCGTGGCCGACGGGGGTGCCGCTGGCGAACGTCGCCGGCGGATCCTCCAGCAGGCGGCCGACGCTGCCTTCCGGATAGCGCTGGGCATCACGCCAGTCGGTGCCCGGCGGCGCTTCCGCCAGCACCTGCTCGCGCAGGGCCGGCGCCATCGCCGCCAGCAGGGCGTTGGCGCGCGCGGGGGGCAATTGCGCGAGTTGCCGCGCGACGTCCGCGGCGGGCAGGCCGGCCAGGCGGCGCAGGGCGGTGGCGGGGTCGAGCGCATCCAGGCGCACGGGCGCAGGGGCTTCGCGGGTGGGTTCCATGGCGGCCTCGGCCGGCAGACAACGAAGCCGCGAGACTAGCCCAGGCGATGCACCCCGATAAACCGCGGCAGCGCCCGCGTGCCGGTGCTCACAGCACCAGCCAGGTCACCAGTCCGAGGAAGCTGCCCATGCTCACCACGTCGGTCAGGGTGGTGAGGAAAATGCTCGAGGCCGTCGCCGGGTCGGCGCCGAAGCGCTTGAGCGCCAGCGGGATCGTGGCGCCGGCCAGGCCGGCCACCATGCAGCTCACCGACATCGCCACCATCGTGATGCCGCCCAGCAGCAGGCCGTCGGCGCCGCCGTCGCGCGACACCACCCAGTACATCGCGGCGCCGGCGATCGCGCCGGTGACCGCGCCGTTGAGCGCGCCCAGCAGGCCTTCCTTGCTGACGATGGCGGCGATGCGGGTGGCGCGCAGTTCGCCCAGGGTCATGCCGCGCAGCATCACCGCCAGCGACTGGCAGCCGAGGTTGCCGCTTTGCCCGCCCAGCACCGGCAGGAACATCGCCAGCACCACCACGCGATTGATGGTGTCCTCGAAATAGCCGACCACGGCCGCGGCCACGAACACCGTCAGCAGGTTCACCAGCAGCCAGGGATTGCGGAACTTGAAGCTGCGCCACAGCGGCGTCGCCAGCCGCTCTTCCTTCTCGACGCCGACCATGGCGCCGGCCTGGGCCGAAATCTCGAAAGCCTGCTGTTCGAACAGCACCTGGCCGCGCACCTGGCCCACCAGCCGGCCGTCGTCCTCGCAGACGGGATAGACCGGGTAGTGCCGGGTCACGACTTCGCGCATCGCGTCCACCAGGTCCATCGCCGGGCGCAGGTGGAAGGGCGCGCGGATCATGATTTCGTCCAGCCGGCGTTCGCGGTCGGCGTAGAGCAGGTCGCGGAAGGCCACCACGCCCAGCAGGCGCTGGCCGGCGTCCACCACCCACAGGTAGGTGACCAGGCGCGTCTTCACCACCTCGCGCAGGGCCTCGATGGCCTGGCCCACCGGCGTGCCCTCCTCGAACACGGCCGGCGGATCCTCGAGCAGGCGGCCGACGCTGCCTTCGGGATAGCGCTGGCCGTCGGTCCAGTCGGTGCCGGCGGGCGCGGCGGCGATCACCGCGGCGCGGCGATCGGCCTTCATGTCGGCCAGCAGGTCGTTGGCGCGGGCCGGCGGCAGGGCGGCCAGCAGGCGCGCCTGCGCGGCGGGTTCGAGCGGCTGGAGCTGTTCGAGCGCGGACTTGTGGTCCAGCTGGCCCAGTCGCTGGGCGAGCTGGCTGTCGGCCGCGCTGGTCGGATGGGCGTGGGTCACTGCGGGGCTCCCGTGGAATGCCTCCCCGAAAACGCGTCATCGGTACAGGCAAGGCCAGCCCCGGCGGCGCGCGAGGCCGGGCGACAGCGTCCCGCAGCGGCGCGGCGATGTCCATCGGTGCGCAGCCCGGCCCCAACGGGGACCAAACGGCGGATCGCCGGGCGGCCTGTTGCGCGGGCCCGCCCGTAGAATGGCGCGTCCCGCCCCTTCAGACACCCGCCCCCATAACCC
>JAYRTA010000414.1:0-2193 GCA_041919875.1 Arenimonas sp. | reverse complement strand
CAAGCGCCGCTGCCTCTACCACTGGCTCGACTACCCCGAGCGCGAGCGCGAACTCGATATCGTCCGCGCCCAGGTGCCGCAGGCCTCGGCCGAACTCTCGGCACAGGTCGCCGAGGTCGTGGGGCGGCTGCGCAGCCAGCCCTTTGCCAACGCCTTCCAGCGCTCACCCGGCATCGCCGAAAGCGTCGAGTGGGCCAAGGCACTGGTCGCGCTGGACACGCTGGCGGTCGACCCCGAGGTGCTGAGCGACACGGCCGGCATCCTGTTCAAGCAGCGCGAGGACGTGGCCGCGCTCACGCGCGACATGGCCGCCGAGTTGCTCAAGCCGGCCGACACGCCCGCCTGAGTTCGTCGCCATGCAGCTCGGAGATGCCCGCACCGGCAAGCTGGCCGACAACATCGCCGGCTTCGGCCGCGCCCTGCGCCGCGCCGGTGTGCGGGTGGACAGCTCGCGCATCGCGCTCGCCACCGACGCGGCCCTGGCCGTGGGGCTGGAGCGCAAGCAGGACGTGAGCGCGGCGATGGAGGCCGTGCTGGTCTCGCGCGAGCAGGACCGGCTGGTGTTCCGCGAGCTGTTCGACACCTATTTCCGCAACCCCGAAATCGCTCAGAAGCTGCTGTCACAACTGTTGCCCAGCGCCGAAGGCAAAGCCGATCCGAGCAAACGCCGGCCGCGCGTGCGCGAAGCGCTTTCACCGCAGAAGACCTGGGGTCACCAGGCCAAGCCCAAGGAAGAAGACCAGAAGGTCGAGTTCGACGCCGCGATGACGGCCAGCGCCCTGGACCGTCTCAGGAACGCCGATTTCAACGCCCTCTCGGGCACCGAGTACCGGCTGGTCGAGCGGCTGGTGCGCGACATCCGGCTGCCCCTGCCCACCTACGCCGCGCGGCGCACCGAGCCCGGCCCGGGCGGCACCCGTCCGCATTGGCAGCGGGCGATGCGCCGCGCCGTGCGCCACGGCGGCGAGCTGATGGAACTGCCGCGCCTGCAACGGCGCCAGCAGCCGCTGCCGCTGATGGTGCTGGTGGACGTGTCCGGCTCGATGGAACGCTACACCCGCCTGCTGCTGGCCTTCCTGCACGCCGCCACGCGACACCACCGCCGCCGTGACGTGTTCGCCTTCGGCACCCGCCTGACCGACCTCACGCCCGCCTTCCGGCATGCCGACACCGACCTCATGCTGGCCCACGCCAGCACGGCGATCGAGGACTTCGCCGGCGGCACCCAGCTGGGCTCGTCGCTGCAGGCCCTGAAACAGCAGCACGCACGGCGGCTGGTCGGCCGGCGCACCCTGGTGCTGATCGTCACCGACGGTCTGGACACCGGTGAGCCCAGGGTCCTGGGCGAGGCGCTCGACTGGCTGCGCCACCGCTGCGACCGCCTGCTCTGGCTCAACCCGCTGCTGCGCTTCGACGGCTACGCGCCACTGGCGCGCGGCGCGGCCGAACTGCATACCCACGCGCACGGCATGCTGGCCGTGCACAACCTCAGCTCGCTCGAAGACCTGGCCGGCAGCATCGCCGCCCTGCTGCGGCGCTGACACCCCATCCATCGAACAACAAAGGAACCCCACCATGGACATGCAAGGCAACCGGTCGCTCGCCATCACCCAGCAACAGGCCTGGGAAGCCCTCAACGACCCCGAGATCCTCAAGGCCTGCATCCCCGGCTGCGACAAGGTCGAGGCCACCGGCGAGAACCAGTACGCGGTCGGCATGGCGGTCAAGATCGGCCCGGTCTCGGCCAAGTTCGCCGGCAAGATCCTGCTCTCGGACATCGTGCCGCCGCAGTCCTACAAGATCAACTTCGAAGGCCAGGGCGGCGTGGCCGGTTTCGGCAAGGGCACGTCCGAAGTGAAGCTGACGCCCAACGGCAGCGGCTGCGAGCTGGACTACACGGTGCACGCCACGGTCGGCGGCAAGGTCGCCCAGCTGGGTCAGCGGCTGATCGACGGCACCGCCAAGTCGATGTCGGAGGACTTCTTCAAGCGCTTTGACGAAGCCATGCAGCAGGCCCACCCCGAGGCCTATGCCGCGCGCGACGCCGCGCTGGCGCAGGCCGCGGTGGACGGCACCGGTGCCGGTGCGACCGGGTCCGTGCCCGCCACCACGGGCGCCGGCGCCCAGGGGGGAGGCATTCCCGCCTGGGTCTGGGTCGCCGGCGTCGCGGTGGTGCTGGCCCTGTGGTGGTTC
>JAYRTA010000413.1:0-2196 GCA_041919875.1 Arenimonas sp. | reverse complement strand
CACAGGGCGCCCCCCCCCGGGACGCCCGACCAGGGCCGTGACCGCGTCGGCCACCGCCTCCGCGCCGATCGCCCGGTACTTGCGCCAGGGGCCGGCCAGCAGCGGGTTGAGCAGCGGCGCCAGACGCTGGCCGAGGGCTTCGGCGGGCCGGCGTTCGCTGCGCGGGCCCAGCAGCAGGCCGGGCCGCACGAAATCCAGGCGCTCGAAGCCCAGGTCGGCCAGGCCACGCTCGACCTCGCCCTTCACCCGCAGGTAGAACTGCCCCGACTGGGCGCTGGCGCCCACCGAGGACACCATGACGGCCTGCCGCGCCCCCAGGTGCCGGGCGATGCCGCCCAGGCGCAGCACCAGGTCGCGGTCGACGTCGAGGAAGGCCTCGCGCGATCCTGCCTGGCGCAGGGTCGTGCCCAGGCAGCACACGTAGGCGCCCAGGGCGGTCGTGCGCGCCTGCAGCCGGGTCGCCAGGGCCGCGTCGGCGCCGGCATCGGCGAGATCCGAGACCACCGCCACCAGCCGCCGGTCCTCGATCGCAAACGGGCGTCGCACCGGGGCCAGCACCAGCGGGCCGGCGGGCGCCGCCAGCAGGCGGGCCAGCACGCGCGAGCCGACCAGGCCCGTGGCACCCGCCAGCAGGACCGGGTCGGTGCGGCTCACGGGCTCAGGCCCACTCAGTCAGGCCTTCGCGCTCGTAGAGCGTGCGGAAGCCCGGGCGCGCCTTCATCCGCTGGGCGAGCGCGGCGAGCTGCGGCCAGTCGGTGGCCGGGCGCGGCATGTTGCGCGACCAGCGCATCAGCATCGTCAGCAGGAAATCGGCGGCACTCACCGACGGCCCGAGCAGGTAGGGGCCGCGCTTGGCCAGGTGCGCCTCGATCCGGTCCCAGCAGGCTTCGATGCGCTCGCGGGCGCGCTGCTTCGCCGCTTCCGCGTGCGCTTCGCCGGCCGCCTCGTGCGGATAGAACCACAGCCGGAAGGCGGGCTGGAGGGTATTGGCAAGGTGCAGCACCCACTGGTAGTAGCGGCCGCGCTCGACGCTGCCCGGCTCCGGGGCCAGGCCGAAGTTCGGATGGGCGTCGGCCAGGTGCAGCACCAGGGCCGCCGACTCGCACAGGGGCTCGCCATGCACCAGCAAGGTCGGGACAACGCCTTGGGGATTGAGCGCCAGGTACTCCTCGCGCTTGTGCTCGCCGGCGGCGAGGTCGAGCCTGCGCAGCTCGTGGCGGGCGCCGATTTCGATCAGCAGCCAGTGCACCACGAGGCTGGCGGCGCCGGGAGAGTAATACAGGGTGTACATGCGGGCGGGACGTCCTGCGGGCCGGGGGAGGCCGAAGCATACGCCGGCCCTCGGCATCCTCCGCAAGCCCCGCGCGGGCAAAGAAAAACCCCGGGCGTCGCCGCCCGGGGTTTTCTCGGGGCCCTTGCGGACCCGCGGGATTACATCGGCTGCACTTCGTCGGCCTGCATGCCCTTCTGGCCCTTGACGAGCTTGAAGGAGACCTTCTGGCCTTCCTGCAGGGACTTGAAGCCGGTGCCCTGGATGGAACGGAAGTGCACGAACACGTCCTCGCCGTTCTCGCGGCTGATGAAGCCGAAGCCCTTGGCGTCGTTGAACCACTTGACGGTACCGATCTGACGATCCGACATGACTAACTCCTTGTAACGAAAAAAAGAAAAGTGATCGCTGACGGGACGGGCCCGCCGCGCGACTGGGGTTGCAAGGAGAAGCGAGGTGAAAAGATGTAGCGGATCGGTGGATCTACCGCATCAGGCCACGGTTCACAGTGACCCTTCGCAAACACAGTCGCGCGCACCCTACCCCATTCCCCCGGGGAAAGCCAATGATTTCGCGCCCTTGGCCCATTCCCCGGCCGGGGCCGGGGAAGTCCGTTCAGTTTGGGCGGCCGGCGCCGGGCCGGCCGGGGCTCATTCGACCGCGACCCGGATCTTGCCGCTCCGGGCCTGCCACTCCCGCGGTCCGGTGCGGTGCACCGACTCGCCGGTGGCATCCACGGCCACGGTGACGGGCATGTCCTTGACCTCGAACTCGTAGATCGCCTCCATGCCCAGGTCGGCGAAACCCACCACCCGGGCGGCCTTGATCGCCTTGGAGACCAGGTAGGCCGCGCCGCCCACCGCCATCAGGTAGGCCGAGCGATGCTTGCGGATGGCCTCGATGGCCGCCGGGCCGCGCTCGGCCTT
>JAYRTA010000412.1:0-2202 GCA_041919875.1 Arenimonas sp. | reverse complement strand
CTCGCGCAGCTGCTCGAACCGGCCGGCTACGCAGGCCGCAAGGTGGCGGTGGAACTCAACCTCGCCGTCGTGCCGCGCAGCCGGCACGACACGCAGGCCCTGGCCGAGGGCGACCGCGTCGAGATCATCCACGCCATCGGTGGCGGCTGATCCCGCCGGCCGCGCCCCGCCGGGCCCTGAACCGCCGGCCCGGGGCCTTAAAAAAGGGTTAACTCACGCGCGTGATCGGGCCATAATCCGGGGCATGACCCGTGAAGCCGCCCCCTCGTCCGCCGATCCCCTGGTGATCGCCGGCAAGCCCTACCGTTCCCGCCTGCTCACCGGCACCGGCAAGTTCAAGGACCTGGACCAGACCGCCCGCGCCACCGAGGCCGCCGGCGCCGAGATCGTCACCGTGGCCATCCGCCGGACCAACATCGGCCAGACCCCGGGCGAACCGAACCTGCTCGACGTGCTGCCGCCCGACCGCTACACGATCCTGCCCAACACCGCCGGCTGCTACACCGCCGACGACGCCGTGCGCACCTGCCGGCTGGCGCGCGAGCTGCTCGACGGCCACCGCCTGGTCAAGCTCGAGGTGCTGGGCGACCCGCGCACGCTCTACCCGGACGTGGTGCAGACGATCAAGGCCGCCGAGGTGCTGGTGGCCGAGGGCTTCGAGGTGATGGTGTACACCAGCGACGACCCGATCCTGGCCAAGCGCCTGGAGGAGATCGGCTGCGTGGCGGTGATGCCGCTGGCCGCGCCGATCGGCTCGGGCCTGGGCGTGCAGAACCGCTGGTCGATCCTGGAGATCGTCGAGAACGCCAGGGTGCCCATCCTGGTGGACGCCGGCGTGGGCACCGCCTCGGACGCCGCGATCGCGATGGAGCTGGGCTGCGACGGCGTGCTGATGAACACCGCGATCGCCGGCGCGCGCGACCCGGTGCTGATGGCCAGCGCCATGCGCAAGGCCGTCGAAGCCGGCCGCGAGGCCTTCCTGGCCGGCCGCATCGCCAAGCGCCGCAACGCCAACGCCTCCTCGCCCCTCGACGGGCACTTCGTCTGAGCGTGCAGCCGGCCATGTCCGACCCTTCCGACGCGTCGCCGATGCCGGTCGCGGGCGACAGCCGCCGGCAGCGCCCGATCCGCAGCTTCGTGCTGCGCCAGGGCCGGCAGACCGAGGCCCAGAAGCGCGCCTTCGACCTGCACTGGGGCCGGCTGGGCCTGGACTACACCGGCCAGGTGCGCGACCTGCAGGCCGTGTTCGGCCGGTCCGCGCCGCGCGTGGTCGAGATCGGCTTCGGCAACGGCGAGCAGCTCGAATTCTCCTGCGCCAACGAGCCGGGCAAGGATTTCATCGGCATCGAGGTGCACGGGCCCGGCGTTGGCCGCCTGCTCAACGCCGCGGCGGCCGCCGGGCTGGGCAACCTGCGGGTCTACCAGCACGACGCGGTCGAGGTGCTGCGCGACGAGTTCGCACCCGGCGCGCTCGACGAGGTCCGCATCTACTTCCCCGACCCCTGGCACAAGAAGCGCCACCACAAGCGGCGACTGGTGCAGCCGGCCTTCGTGGCCCTGCTGTGCGAACGCCTGCGCCCCGGCGGCCGCCTGCACCTGGCCACCGACTGGGAGAACTACGCCGAGCACATGGTCGACGTGCTCGAGGCCGAGCCGCGCCTGCGCAACGCCGCCGGGCCGCGCGCCGCGGTGCCGCGGCCGCAGTGGCGGCGCGAGACCCACTTCGAGCAGCGCGGCCTGAAACTGGGGCACGGCGTCTGGGACCTGGTCTACGAGCGCACCGGGGGATGAGTCGCTGACGATGGATACCGGCCTCACCCTCACCCGCGACATGATGTTCGTGCTGGGGCTGGTCGGCTTCACCATCGCCATGTTCATGTTCGAGCGCATCCGCGCCGACGCCACCGCCCTGGTGGTGCTGGTGGTGCTGGGCCTGACCGGCCTGGTCTCGCCCGACCGGCTGTTCGGCGGCTTCTCGGGCAACGCCGTGATGAGCGTGATCGCCACGATGATCCTGGGCGCGGGCCTGGACCGCACCGGCGCGCTCAACCGCCTCGCGGTGTGGCTGCTGCGGGTGTCCAGGGGCATGGAGGAGCGGCTGATCCTGCTCACCTCGGCCACCGCCGGCCTGGTGTCGGGCTTCATGCAGAACCCCTCGGTGATGGCGCTGTTCCTGCCGGTGGCCTCGCGCGTCTCGGGCCG
>JAYRTA010000411.1:0-2237 GCA_041919875.1 Arenimonas sp. | reverse complement strand
TGGCGCGTGCTGTTCTTCGAACCCGGGCGCTTCCAGCCCGACGTCGCGCAGGGTGCCGCATGGAACCGCGGCGCCTACCTGGTCAACGGCGTCGCCCACTGCGCTGCCTGCCACGGCACGCGCAACGCCTGGGGCGCGACCACCGAGGCCTTCGGGGGCGAGCGCCTGCCCGACGGCCGCTGGTACGCGCCCTCGCTGCTCGACCCGCGCCAGGCGGGCGTGCAGGACTGGCCGCTGGATCGGATCGCCGCCCTGCTGAAGCACGGCAGCGTCGATGGCGCCAGCGTGGCCGGGCCCATGGCCGAGGTGGTGTTCCACGGCACCCAGCACCTGCCCGAACCCGACGTGAATGCGATGGCCGGCTACCTGAAATCGCTGCCCGTGCAGCGCATCGAACCGCCGGCGTTCAAGCGCGCCGACGGTTCGGTGCTGGAGGCCGGCGGGAACCTGTACCGCCAGCACTGCGCCGACTGCCACGGCGAGCAGGGCGAGGGCCGGAAGGGCGCGTACCCGCCGCTGGCGGGCAACCGCGTGGTCACCATGGACGACCCCACCAATGCGCTGCAGGCCATCGTCGGCGGCGGTTTCGCGCCATCCACGCCCGGCCACCCGCACCCCTTCGGTATGCCGCCGTTTCGCACCCTGCTGCAGGACGCCGAGATCGCTGCCGTGGCCAGCTTCCTGCGCCAGAGCTGGGGCCACCGCGCCAACCCGGTGAATCCGCTGGACGTGCAGCGCGTGCGCTGACGCGGTTTGACGCCTGGGTGACGGACGGGCGCTGTGGGCGCTGCCACCATGGCGCGCATGAGCCCATCACCCACCGACTCCACCTCCCCGCCCGAAGGCCGCATCACCTGCCTGGCCCGAGGCCCGCTGCTGCTGATCGGCATCGACCGGCCCGCCAAGCGCAACGGCTTCACGCCGGCCATGATGCGCGCCCTGGCCGAGGCCTACACGCGACTGGACGACGACCCGGCGCTGCGCGTGGGCGTGCTGCACGCCCACGGCGACCACTTCACGGGCGGCCTGGACCTGCCCAGCTTCGCGCCGCTGATGCAGCGCGGCGAAACCCCGGTGCCCTTCGGCGCGGTCGATCCGCTCAACCTGGGCGACGCGGGCTGGCGCCGCCGCACCAAGCCGATGGTGGTGGCGGTCAAGGGCATCACCTTCACGCTGGGCTTCGAGCTGATGCTCGCCGCCGACATCGTGGTCGCGGCCGACAACTGCCGCTTCTCGCAGCTCGAGGTCGCGCGCGGCATCATGGCCACCGGCGGCGCGACGCTGCGCATGGCCGAGCGCGCCGGCCTGGGCAACGCCCTGCTGCACCTGCTGACCGGCGACGAGTTCGACAGCGCCGAGGCGCTGCGGCTGAACTTCGTGCAGCGCGTGGTGCCGGCGGGCCAGGAGCTGGACGAAGCCCTGCGCATCGCCGGCCAGATCGCGAAGCAGGCGCCGCTGGCGGTGATCGCCTCGCGGCTGAACGCGCTCAAGGCGGTCGAGCAGGGGCCGATGGTGGCCATGGCCGAGTTCGACGCCACGCAGCAGCGGCTGGCGCTCAGCGAAGACGCGGCCGAGGGTGTGGCGGCGTTCCGCGAGAAGCGCCCGCCGGTCTTCAAAGGGCGCTGATCCCGCCGGCTCCCCGGCGCCTCAGGCGCCCAGGCCGGCCAGCAGCGCCTCGCCCCAGTCCCAGGGCCCGGTCAGCGTGAGCCGGACCTCGGTCCAGTCGCCGTCCTCGTGCACCTGGGTGTCGGCGTCCCAGGCGCCGCCTTCGTCCAGCGGGCCGCGCGGGCCCGGTGCCTCGCGCTGCGCGCGCGCCAGCACGGTGTCCACCTCGGCCATCACGGCCGGCAGGTCGGCGCGGCGCACGCTGGCCACGGCCTCCCAGCTGCCGGTGCCCTCGCCGTCGTCGGCGGCGTCGAAGATCAGGTAGTGCAGGGTCATCGGTGCATCCGGGTTCAGCGCATCGCATCCAGCGTGCGCGCGATCTCGCCGCCGCAGACCGTGCGGTTGCGCGCGTACTCCTCGGGCGTATCGATCTCGCGGTGTTTCTGCAGCGTGTGCTTCATCTGCGCGTCGACCCACGGCAGCCACTGGTCCTGGATGTGGCGCGTCATCCGCTGCTGCAGCTCGGCGGCCGTGCCGTAGTAGATCTTGTTGCCGAAGGACTCTTGCATGCCCTCGCGCATGCGTTCGGCCGCCGCCGACAGCGTGAGCTGGTTGACCTGCACGTGGCGCAT
>JAYRTA010000410.1:0-2242 GCA_041919875.1 Arenimonas sp. | reverse complement strand
GGCAGCACGCTGGCGCGCGTGGTCGAGGAGAACATCGGCATCCTCAACCGCACCGGCGACGACTACCTGGCGCACGACTACCTCGAGATCGACAACCACCCCAGCTATTTCCGCGATTTCGTCGCCCAGGCCGGCCGGCACGGACTCGCCTGGCTGGCGCAGGCCGAGCCCTCGCGCAGCGAGCCGGCGACCTACGGGCCGGCGGTGGCCCAGGCGCTCGCCGCCAGTTTCGGCGACGACCGCGTGCGCCGCGAGCAGTACCTGGATTTCGCGGTCAACCGCGGGTTCCACCAGACCCTGCTGGTGCATGCGGAACGCGGGCGCGCCATCGCCCCGCGCATCGACCGGAACCGGTTGCGCGAGCTGCACCTGGCCGCCGACCTGGCCTGCCACGACCCCCAGGTGCGCCTGGATGCCTCGCCCCAGGCCTTTGGCCCGCGCCAGGGCGTGAACCTGCAGACCGTGCATCCGGCGATCAAGCTCGCCGCCGTCGCCCTGACGCGCGCCTGGCCTGGCACCGTGTCGCGGGACGCGTTGCTGTCCGCCGTCGCCTCGGCGCTGCCGCCTGCCGATGCCCTGCCCGCGGCGACGCTGGCGCTGGCCATCGACGAGCTCTTCGAATACCTGGTGACGCGCGGCCTGGCCCGTTTCCGCCTGGCGCCGGTCGCCCTGGCCGGGGAAGCCGGCCCCCGGCCCCGGCTCGCGCCCGACGTGCGCCGCCAACTCGCCGCGGCCGAGGACGCGGGCCGGTTCCTGGTCAATGCCTGGCACGACAGCGTGGAACTCACGGCGCAGGAACTCACCCTGCTGCCCCTGCTCGATGGCGAGCACGACCGGGACACCCTGGCCGCCGCCGTGCCCGGCGATCGGGCCCTGGACCCGCCAGCGGACGCCGCCGCGCGCCTCGATGGCCTCCTGGACGCCCTGCGTCGCAAGGGCCTGCTCTCGCCCCTCGGAGGTATCGCATGAACGGCCACCCCGGCCTGCAGGCCAGCCTGGCGCAGGCGCGCCAGTTGATCGGACAACGGCGCTTCGAAGACGCCAGGCGCATCAACGATGCCTTGCTCGCGCAGGCGCCCACGCATCCCGGCGTGCTCGTGCAGGCGTCCCGGCTGGCGGCGTCGGACGGACGTTACCGGCGGGCCAGGGACCTGGCCCTGAAGGCTTTCGCGCACCGGCACGAGGCCGCCGTTGACTGGCCGACCCTGATGAGCCGCCTGCAGATGTTCCACCTGCGCGACCCCTATCTGGCCGTGGTGGACGAGCTGATGGCCGGCGGCAACGCCGACCTGCGCACGCTCGACCAGGCGGCCGCCGGCCTGGGCCAGCTCGACCTGCCGGCCAAGGCGCTGGAGGTCATCGAGCGTGCGCTGGCCAAGGCGCCGGGGCACCCGGAACTCCTGCTCACGCGCGCCCAGACCCTGGTCTTCCTGGCCGAGTTCGACCGCGCCGGGGCCGACCTCGCCGAGGTGCTGCGCCTGCGGCCCGGGGAGGGCTATGCCTGGTGGCTCCGGGCGCGGCTGCCGGACAAGTGCGGTACGCAGGACGTTGCCGCGATGGAGGCCGTGCTGGCGAAGGCCGCCTCGGGCCGGCCCAACAACGAAGTCTTTCTCTGTTACGCGCTGCACAACGCCCTCGATGGCCTGCGTGAGTACGAGCGCGCAGCCGCCTACCTCGATCGTGCCAACCGCCTTCGCCGCGCCGAGCTCGCGTTCACCTCCGAAGAGGATTCGGCGATCTTTTCCGCGATCCGCGCGCAGTCACTGGCGCCGTCGGCCGGGGCCGCCGAGTCGGATCGCGTGCCGATCTTCATCATCGGGCTGCATCGCTCCGGCACGACCCTGCTCGAACAGCTGATTTCCTCGCATCCCCAGGTGCGCGGGCTCGGGGAAATCTTCGACTTCCCGGAAGCGCTCCACTACGCCGCCGACCACCTGCCCGAGGGCGGCATCGACCTCGAACTGGTGCGTCGCCTGCCCGGGATCGACCACCGCGCCGTCGGCCGTCGCTACCTCGAGTCGCTGGCGTCGCGGCTGGGGCCGGAGCGTTTCTTCACCGACAAGCTGCCGGGCAACTACTACCACGTCGGCGCCCTGGCCCAGGCCTTGCCGCAGGCGCGCATCCTCCTGCTGGTGCGCGACCCGATGGAGGTTTGCTTCTCCAACCTGCGCGAGTTCTTCTCGCTGCGGACCAACCGCCACAGCTACGACCAGGAGGAGATGGGCCGGCACTACCTGGAGTT
>JAYRTA010000409.1:0-2246 GCA_041919875.1 Arenimonas sp. | reverse complement strand
CCTCGATCCTGTCCCTGGAGATCGACGGCAAGGCCCAGCAGGTGCTGCTGCGCGACATGCAGCGCCACCCGTTCAAGCAGCAGATCCTGCACATGGACTTCCAGCGCATCTCGGAGAACGAGGCCCTGCGCGCCAAGGTGCCGCTGCACTTCCTGAACCAGGAAACCTCGCCGGCCGGCAAGGCCGCGGGCGTCGTGGTCACCCACGAGCTCAACGAGGTCGAGGTCAGCGCGCTGCCCAAGGACCTGCCGGAATACCTCGAGGTCGACCTGTCGGCCCTGGCCGTCGGCGACATCGTGCATCTCTCGCAGGTCAAGCTGCCGGCGGGCGTCACCATCCCGGCCCTGGCCCACGGCAAGGAGCATGACCTGGCGATCGTGATCGCCAAGCACGCCCGCGTCGAGGAAGAGTCGACCGCCGCGCCGGAAGCCGCCGAGGTCCCGGCCGCCAAGGTCACCAAGCCCGACGCCGCCGCTCCGGCGGCCCCGAAGAAGAAGTAATCCGCGCGGCCGCCCGGGCCTTGCCCGGGCGGCCACCGGACGTCTTCGACGTGTCTGCGCTTCGTCTCATCGTCGGCCTGGGCAATCCCGGTGCCGAACACGCCCGAACCCGGCACAACGCCGGGTTCTGGTTTCTGGACGCCCTGGCGGACAAGGCCGGGGCGCGCTTCGGGCTGGAATCGAAGCTGCACGGCGAGACCGCCAAGATCGAGCTGGGCGGGCAGTCGCTCTGGCTGCTCAAGCCCTCCACCTACATGAACGCCTCCGGGCGCTCGGTGGCGGCGGCCCTGCGCTACTGGAAGATCGAACCCGACCAGGCCCTGCTGGCCCACGACGAGCTCGACCTGGCACCCGGCGCCGCCCGCCTGAAGTTCGATGGCGGCCACGGTGGCCAGAACGGCTTGCGCGACACGATCCAGCACCTGGGGCACGGCAAGTTCCACCGGCTGCGCATCGGCATCGGCCATCCGGGCCACAAGGACAAGGTGACCCCCTGGGTGCTGGGCCGGCCAGGCAAGGACGACGAAGCCTCGATCCTGCGCGCCATCGACGACGCCCTGTCCGTGCTGCCGCTGGCGGTCGCCGGCCAGTTCCCCGAGGCCATGAAGCGCCTGCACACCCCAAAACCCTGAGCCCGCGGGCGCCAGCCGGTCCCCCGGGCCGGCTGGCGCCTCCAGGTTCCCGAAACGAGTTCACGCCATGGGCATCAAATGCGGCATCGTCGGCCTGCCGAACGTCGGCAAGTCCACCCTGTTCAACGCCCTGACCAAGGCCGGCATCGCCGCGGCCAATTTCCCCTTCTGCACCATCGAGCCCAATACGGGGGTGGTGCCGGTGCCGGATCCGCGCCTGCAGCAGCTGGCCGAGATCGTGAAGCCCCAGAAGGTCATCCCGACTTCGTTCGAGTTCGTGGACATCGCCGGCCTGGTGGCCGGGGCGTCCAAGGGCGAGGGCCTCGGAAACAAGTTCCTGGCCCACATCCGCGAGGTGGACGCCATCGCCCACGTGGTGCGCTGCTTCGAGCACACCGACATCGTGCACGTGGCCGGCCAGGTCGACCCGATCTCCGACATCGAGACCATCGACACCGAACTGGCCCTGGCAGACCTGGATTCCGTCGAAAAAGCGCTTAACCGCGCCGAAAAGGAAGCCAAAGCCGGCAATAAGGATGCCATCGCCCGCAAACCGGTCCTCCAGCGCCTGCGCGCCGGCCTGGACGAGGGCAAGCCGGCCCGGGCCCTGGGCCTGTCGGCCGAGGAGCGGGCGGCGGTGCGCGACCTGTTCCTGTTGACGCTCAAGCCGGTGATGTACGTGGCCAACGTGCTGGAGGACGGCTTCGAGAACAACCCGCACCTGGACAAGGTCCGGGCCCGGGCGGCCGGGGAGGGCGCCCAGGTGGTGCCGGTCTGCGCCGCGATCGAGGAGGAGCTGAGCCAGCTGGAGGACGCCGACCGGGCCGAGTTCCTGGCCACCATGGGCCTGGACGAGCCCGGCCTGAACCGGGTGATCCGCGCCGGCTACGCCCTGCTGGGCATGCAGACCTACTTCACCGCCGGCGTGAAGGAGGTCCGGGCCTGGCAGGTCGCCAAGGGCGCTACCGCGCCCCAGGCGGCGGCCGTGATCCATACCGATTTCGAGAAGGGCTTCATCCGGGCCGAAACCATTGCCTTCGACGACTTCCTCCGCTACCGGGGCGAGGCCGGGGCCCGGGATGCCGGCCGCCTGCGGCTGGAGGGCAAGGACTAC
>JAYRTA010000408.1:0-2251 GCA_041919875.1 Arenimonas sp. | reverse complement strand
CCACTGGGTCGACGCCGCGGCCCAGCTGGTTGAAGCTGGAGGCGAGGATGCGGCGTGCACGGATCGGCTCGTCGCCCGGCTTGGCACCGCGCTCGGCGAGACGGCTCCAGAGCTCCTGCGCCAGCTTCAGGCGGTGCTGGAAGTTGGCCAGTGGGTCGGCGCCGAGGTCGAAGCGGTTGGCCAGCGGGTCCATGCCGTCGTAGGGGCCGCCGACACCGGCTTCCATATCGTCGGCGTAGATCAGCGCCGGGTCGGTCGAGCGCGACGCGATCTGGTTCAGCTCGGCCTTCTCCTGACCCGGCGTGAGCGGCTTGTACGCGTACTCGATGGCCCAGTAGTCGTAGGGGCCGAGCGTGCTCATGTTGTAGTTGGTGACCGCTTCGCCCTTGGCCGGGATGTTGTAGGCGTTGTAGTCCATCACCGAGTGGGCGATGACGCCGTTGGCCTTGCCCCAGGCCGGGTCGCGCAGCTGCGCCATGCTGACCGCGGTGCTGGCCTTGAAGTTGTGCTTGAGGCCCAGCGTGTGACCGACCTCGTGCATGATCACGTCCTTGATGACGGCCTGCACGAAGGCCTCGGCCTCCGGGCTGTCGGGCGCGATGTCGCCGCGCGCCTCGAGCACGTCCATCGCGAAGTTCATTTCCTGCGCCGCGGCGTGACCGTAGTTGCAGTAGGCGGCGAACTTGTTGCCGTCCTTCCAGCTCAAGCTGAGCTGGGCCAGCTTGTCCTCGCCGGTCTGCGCGCCGCGCACGTCCTCGACCAGGAAGCGGCGCGAACCGCGTGCGAAGACGTCGCTCATGCCGATGTCGGCGTCGAGGATTTCGCCGCTGCGCGGGTCGGTGTGGCTGGGGCCGATGGCGAAGCCGACGTCGGCGCCGACGAACCAGCGGATCGATGCATGGCCGGCGTCCATATTGTCCCAGTCGGCGTCATCGGGCTGCTGCTTGGCCTGCACGGCGTTCTTGAAACCGATCTTCTCAAAGGCCTTGTTCCACTCGGTGATGCCGGCCTCGACCGCGCCGCGGTAGCGCGCCGGAATGTTCTTGTCCATCCAGTAGACGATCGGCTGCACCGGCTCGGACAGCGCCGCCGACGGGTCCTTCTTCTCCAGGCGCCAGCGCGTCAGCATGTGCACGCGCGGGTTGGCCTTCAGGTCCGAGTCGAGATCGGTGTAGGACTCCATGAAGTGGCCGAGGCGCGGGTCGATCGAGCGGCTCGTCATCGCGCTCTCGGGCAAGGCGCGGAAGTTGTAGACGTAGCTGACGAAGAAGCTGCGCGGGTCCGGCGTGGCCTGGGGCGGCGTCGGGCTGGGCACCGGCGAGGGCATCAGCGGCGGCGCCGGGATGCGCGGCGTGGCGAAGTGCATGCGCGCCGTCAGCGTGCTGAGCTTGTCGTCGGCACGCGCGGCGGCAAAGAAGGAATTGGCTTTGTCGGGCGCATAGGGCAGGCGGTAGGCCGCCTCGAGGCGCGTGCCGTAGCCGGGGATGTCGGCCAGCAGGAAGCTGGCATCGACCAGGAAGCTCTTGCGCTCGGCGTGGTCGGCGCTGGCGATGGCCGAGGCCCCCAGCAGGCTGGGCGAGAAGGCCTGTTCGACGGCCGCCTTGCCCTCGCCGGAGGCGCGGAACTTGTTGTTCAGCGCGATCAGCTGCAGCTGGCGGCCGACCAGGCGGAACTCGGCCATGGTGTCCGGCCCCATCTGGCTGGCGTAGGCACCACGCTCGCCGATGCTGTCGGCGATGTTGACGGTGAACAGGAAGGGCTTGTTCAGCAGCGCGCGCGGAACCTCGATGAAGACCTTTTCGTCCTTGCGCCAGATCGGGAACAGGCCCTCCATGGCCTTGAAGTCCTTGCTGACGTCGGCGAAGGGCTTGAGCGCGGTGGGATCGGCGGGCGGCTTGGGCGCAGCGGCGGATGCAGCGGCGGCCGGCGGCGCGCCGTTCTTGGGCGCGTCCTGCGCCACGGCGGGCAGGGCCAGCAGCGCCAGCGTGAGTGCGGACAGGGTGGGCTTGAACATGGGCGGTCGTCCTCTGGGTCTATGGGTTGACACGGCGAAAGCGCGCAGCCTAGGGGGGCCTGCCTACACTGGCTTTCGTCATGTCCGCTCTGCGCCACATCGTTTACCTGCATGGCTTCCGCTCCAGCCCGCGTTCGGCCAAGGCGCAGGCCATGGCCGACTGGGCCCGGGATGCCGGGCTCGACTGGTACTGCCCGCAACTGCCGCCCTCGCCTGCCGCCGCCATGGCCTTGGTGC
>JAYRTA010000407.1:0-2266 GCA_041919875.1 Arenimonas sp. | reverse complement strand
ATCAGCCAGGCCGACAGCAGGGCCTGGCGCAGGGTCGCGGCGGCGTCCAGGGCGCGCAGCCAGGGCACCAGGGCCAGCAGGCCGAGTGGCCAGGCCGGGCCGCCGAGGGCATACGCGCCCAGCAGCAGCGCACTGGCGAGGATCGCGGGCAGGCCGCGCGCGCGGGAAAACAGCGACCGGTCCATGGCCAGGGGCACGCTCCGGGAGTGTCGGATCAGGGTTTGGGGATGCGTACGCGGCGCAGCGGCAGGCCGCGCGGCGCGTACTCGGGTGGCACCACGCCGTTCTCCGGCATCGGCACCAGGCGGCCGGCGGCGTCGCGCAGTTCGAAGCCCGGCGCGAACATCAGGATCGCCTCGATCGCCTGGCCGTCGTCGGTGTACTGGTGGTGGCGCAGGTAGCCGGGCGGCAGTTCGAAATCCTCGGGTACGGCCAGGCCCTCCAGCGGCGGGCTGGTGCCCGGCGGGTTGAAGGCGCCGATGCCGGTGCGGATGCCGGCCTCGTGCAGTGCGCCGATCAGTTCGGCACCGGTGGGCACCGGGTCGCCGGGGCGGTAGTGCGCGGCCAGGTCATCGGGATCGAGGCTGGGCAGTTCCGGCGCCTCTTCGGGCAGGCGCACCGGCGCCAGGGTGGCGGGCATCGGCGCCGGCGCGCTCGCCGCGACCGCTGCCGGACCCGGCGCATCGGCCGCCGGCGCGGGCGCCGGCGACCGGGTGAGCCAGAGCACCGCCGCCGCGGCCAGCGCCAGTGCGACCAGGGCGAACGCCCCGGGTCCGCGGCCGCTGCCGCGGACCGGGCTGCGGCGGACGCCGTCACCCTCGGGCGACGGCGTGCCGGGCGCGGACGTCGGGTCCATCGCGCCCTCGTCCGGCCTCAGGGGCTGGCCGGGTTGTAGACCGACAGCGCCCAGCCCATGCGCTCATGGCCGGCACGGTTCCAGATCGGGCTGCGGCCGCCGCTGAAGCTGGTGTAGCGCGGCGCCACCGTGCCCGAGCTGCCGCCGAACAGGCCGGCCGTCACCGTGCGGCCCGAGTAGGTCGGGTGCACGTCGTCGGACTGGATGTAGTCGAAGCTGCTCGAGGGCGCCACCAGCTTGCCGTTGGCGTCGCGCAGGGTCGACCGCAGGGTCACGCTGATGCGCTGCACGTAGCTGGCCTCGGATTCGCCCGGCACGTAGCGCAGCGCGTCCGAATCCACCTGGCCGTCGCCGTTGCTGTCGTAGTCCGCGCCCATGTACTGGGCGAAGCTGTCGGCGCAGCGGAAGCCCTTCTGGCGGGCGTATTCGCACATCCAGTAGTTCATCCGGGCGATCGCCGGCAGGAAGCGGTCGCGCAGGTTCACCGTCTGGCCGGTGGCGGCGTCGCGGCAGCTGCTCTGCACGTTGTCGGCGTTGTAGCCGGGGTAGTACAGGTTGGCGATCACCTTCAGGCGGGTGTTCGGATGGGCGTTGGCGTTGATGTAGTCCATCGCCGCCGCGACATTGGTGCGGCAGGCGTTCACCGCCGCCTCCAGGACGCTGAAGTTGCAGGTGCCCGACTGCGACTTGAAGGCCGAGCGCGCCTGCAGGCCGTCGTTGCCGCACATCTCGAAGGTCACCACGCGCGTGCTGGCGGCCTGCATGTACGAGCGCTCGGCGACGATCTTGTTCTGGTACACGTCCGAGGCGATGGCGCCCGACTTGGCGCGGCGCACGCTTTCGATGTCGGCGTTCCACAGCGCCGACAGGTATTCGGCGTCCACGGTCGGCGCCGAGTACAGCGCGGCGCTGGTGACCGAGCCGTTGTAGCCGGCGTAGATCGAATCGCCGTAGGCGACCACGCGGTACTTGGCGGTGGTGCCGGAGCGGTCGATGGTCCAGGACACATTCTGGTTGAGCGTATTGGCCATGGCGGTGCCGGCTAGCGCGCACAGCGCCAGACCCTGCAGCCACGGCAGGCTGCCGCGGAGTCGGTTCTTCATCTTGCTGCCTCCCCTCAGAGACGATGTGGTGTTCCGGATGCCGGACGGCCCCGGGTCCATTGCCATTGCGGTACGGACTGCACGCCGGCCAGGCCCGGTCCACCCGGGCCGCCCCTGCCAACGCCGCCCGGACGCTAGCGTATGGATTCCGGCGGCCGCAATGTGCGGTGCAGCACGGTTTCACGCCGCCGTCACCCGCCGGCGGCCGCTCCCGCACGCCCGCCGCGTTGGGCCCCGGACCGGCGCGACGGCGTGCGGCCACGGGCTTCCTGCCCCCGGCGGCCGCGGGTCAGAGTCCGGAGGCTGA
>JAYRTA010000406.1:0-2269 GCA_041919875.1 Arenimonas sp. | reverse complement strand
CTCGAAGCTCAGCCGCACCTCGCCCGTGTCGATCAGGAACATGCTGCCGGCCGCCTCGCCGCGACGGAACAGCTCCTCACCCGGCAGCACCGCCCGGCTGGTGCCGGCCGAGGCCAGGACCCGGAACTCGTCCGGGGACAGCTGCGATGGCAGGCGGGCGTCCTCCGACCGGCCGGGATCGGCGGCGGAGACACCCGGGGCATGGGTTGGGGTCACGAGGGCGTCTGACCGGGAAGTCGCCGGAGTGTAACGAAGCCGGACGCGAAGGCCCAGCGAAGCCGGTCACCGTTCCGCAGCTTCCCGCCACGCGGGCGGGAAGGCCGGGACGGACCGCTCAGGCCGCGGCGGCCGGGGCCTGGCCGTGGAACTGCTCTTCCTCGGTGGACCCCTTGAGCGCGGTCGTCGAGCTCTGTCCGCCCTGGATCGCCTGGGTGACGGCGTCGAAATACCCGGTGCCGACCTCGCGCTGGTGCTTCACCGCCGTGAAGCCCAGTTCGGCCGCCGCGAACTCCTTCTCCTGCAGCTCGACGAAGGCGCTCATCTGCCGGCGCGCATACCCGTGCGCGAGGGTGAACATGGAGTAGTTGAGGCTGTGGAAGCCGGCCAGGGTGATGAACTGGAACCTGTAGCCCATGGCCGCCAGTTCCTTCTGGAACTTCGCGATGGTCGCGTCGTCGAGGTTCTTCTTCCAGTTGAAGCTCGGCGAGCAGTTGTAGGCCAGCAACTTGCCCGGGAACTTCGCGTGGATGGCCTCGGCGAACTTCTTCGCGAAGGCCAGGTCGGGCTTGCCGGTCTCGCACCACACCAGGTCGGCCCAGGGCGCGTAGGCGAGGCCGCGGCTGATGGCCTGGTCGGCGCCCGGGCGGGTCTTGAAGAAGCCCTCGACGGTGCGCTCGCCGGTGAGGAAGGGCCGGTCGTTGGGATCGATGTCGCTGGTGAGCAGGTCGGCCGCCTCGGCGTCGGTGCGCGCGACGATCAGCGTGGGCACGCCCATCACGTCGGCGGCCAGGCGCGCGGCGACCAGCTTCTCCACCGCCTCGCGGGTCGGCACCAGCACCTTGCCGCCCATGTGGCCGCACTTCTTGACGCTGGCCAGCTGGTCCTCGAAGTGCACGCCGGCGGCGCCGGCCTCGATCATCGCCTTCATCAGCTCGAAGGCGTTGAGCACGCCGCCGAAGCCGGCCTCGGCGTCGGCGACGATCGGCTGCAGGAAGTCGATCTCGTCATTGCCTTCGGCGTGGTGCAGCTGGTCGGCGCGCAGCAGGGTGTTGTTGATGCGCTTGACGACCTGGGGGACCGAGTTGGCCGGGTACAGGGACTGGTCGGGGTACATTTCGCCGGCCAGGTTGGCATCGGCGGCGACCTGCCAGCCGCTGAGGTAGATGGCCTTGAGGCCGGCCTTGACCTGCTGCATGGCCTGGTTGCCGGTGAGCGCGCCTAGCGCATTCACGAAGGGCATCTCGTGCAGGTAGCGCCACAGCTTGGTGGCGCCCAGGCGGGCGATCGAGTGGTCGATGGCGACCGTGCCGCGCAGCCGCACCACGTCCTCGGCCGGGTAGCCGCGCTGGATGCCGCTCCAGCGGCTGTCATTGGCCCACTGCTGCTTGAGCTGTTCGGCGGTCGGGAGGGAGGTATTCATCGCGGCATCCTTTGGAGGTGTTCGTGGGGGTTGGGTCGGCGCGCCTGCCGGCGCGATACATGGCCCGGAAATCGCGCCTGGCGGCGCTGCTCCCGGGTCAGAGGGCGTCGTAGGCGACGGCGGTGAGGAAATCCGCCGGCAGCGGCGCGTGGGTCAGGCGGTCGAGCAAGGCGATGGCCTCGTTGATGCGGCCGGCGCCCGGCAGCTTCATGCGGTCGGCCAGCTTCGAGGGCAGCGCCATCAGCGCGCGGTCGAACAGCGAGAAGTCCACCGGCGAGCCGTCGTCCAGGTGCAGGTGGCCGTGGTGCAGCCAGGTCCACAGCTGCAGGCGGGCGATCTCGGCCGTGGCGGCGTCTTCCATCAGCCAATGGATGGGGACGCAGCCGTTGCCGTCGAGCCAGGCCGCGAGGTAGCGCACGCAGACCTCGACGTTGTTGTCGAAGCCGGCACGGGTGATGGTGCCGACGCTCGGGCGCAGCAGCAGCTCGCGGTCGGCCGCCACGTCCTCGCGGCGCACGGCGTGCTGGTGCGGGCCGGGCATCACCGCGTCGAACTCGGCCCGCGCCAGCGGGATCAGCGCCGGGTGCGCCACCCAGGTTCCGTCATGGCCGGCGGTGGCCTCGCGGCGCT
>JAYRTA010000405.1:0-2270 GCA_041919875.1 Arenimonas sp. | reverse complement strand
CCCCGGCCAGCGCCAGCACCACCACGCTCCCGGCCGAGCGCGCGTAGGCCTGCAGGTAGTCGCGCTCGTAGCCGAAATCGCCCGCGTACAGGTAGGGCCAGTCGCGGAAGACCGCCACCCGGAGGCGCGCCACCGCGTCCAGCCACGGGGCCAGGGCGGCGCCGGCCACGCTGCGGACGAGGACCTCGCCCGTCGTCACGGGGCGGCGGTGGCCGTGGCCGCCAGGCGCGCGGCGATCCAGGCGTCCACCCGCCGTTCGAGCAGGGCCAGCGGCAGGTCGCCGCCGGTCAGCAGCAGGTCGTGGAAATCGGCCGGGCGATAGGCGTCGCCCAGGCGCGCCTGGGCCCGCGCCCGCAGCTCGAGGATCTTCTGCATGCCCACCTTGTAGGCCAGGGCCTGGCCCGGCATCACGAGGTAGCGTTCGATCTCGGCGACGACGTCGGTCTCCGGCATGCCGGTCTTCTCCAGCATGTAGGCGATGGCCTGTTCGCGCGTCCAGCGCTGCTCGTGCAGGCCGGTGTCCACCACCAGGCGCACGGCGCGGAACATCTCCGCCTGCAGGCGGCCCAGGTCGTCCAGCGGCTGGTCCTGGAAGCCCATTTCCCAGGCCAGGCGCTCGGTGTACAGGGCCCAGCCCTCGGAGAAGGCGGTGAAGGGCAGGACGCGGCGGAAGGTCGGCACGCCGGTCAATTCCTGCTGGATGGCGGTCTGGAAGTGATGGCCGGGGATGCCTTCGTGGTAGGCCAGGGTGCGCATGCCGAAGCGCGCGACTTCGGCGGTGTTGCGCAGGTTGATGTAGAACACGCCCGGGCGCGAGCCATCGAAGGCCGGCGGGTTGTAGTAGGCGCCCGGCGCGGTCTTCTCGCGGAACTCGGGCACGCGCTCGACCTTCATCCCGCTCTTGGGACGCACGTTGAACTGCTCGCCCAGGCCCGCGTCGATCTCCTCGATGATGCGGGTGAAGTCGGCGATGATCGCGGCGCGGCCGGCATCGTCGTTCGAATACAGCTGGTCGGGACGGCCGGCGATCTGCTGCACGCGCTCGCCAATGCTGCCGTCGACCAGTCCCTCGGCGACCAGGATCGCGTCCATCTCCTCCTCGATGCGCGCCACCTCCGCCAGGCCCAGGGCGTGGATCTGCGCCGGGTCCATGTCGGTACTGGTGTGCATGCGCGCCGCCCAGGCGTAGTACGCGGCGCCGTCGGGCAGGGCCCAGACGCCGTGGTTGCCGGTGGTGCGCGGCAGCAGGTCGGCGTAGTAGTCGATCCAAACGCCGTAGGCCGGGTGCACCGAGCCGGTGATCGCCGCCTCGGCCGCGGCCAGCAGGCGCTCGCGCGCGCCCTCGCCCAGGGTGCCGGCCGGCAGCGCGTCCAGGCGCTCGGCCAGCGAGGTGTAGAGCACGTTCTCGCGCGCCGGCGCGCCGGCGAAGGCCCGCATCTCGGCCAGCACCTTCTCCACCACGAAGGTCGGCGGGATGACGCCGGCGGCCTCGCGCGCCTTCAGGCCCTCGAGCACCTGGGCGGCCGCGGCCGGGAACGCCTGCAGGCGCGCCAGGTAGGCCTCGGCGTCGGCCTCGGAGGTGATGGCGTGCTGGGTCGCCATGAAGGTGGGCAGGTTGTTCTGCACGCCGAACAGCTGGTTGAGCGGGTAGTCGTGATGGGCGAAACGCTGGCCGTCGACCTGGACCTGCAGGAAGTACTCGAGCACGTCGTAGGAGAGCCGGCGGCCCTCGTCCAGCGCCTCGCGGTCGTATTCGCGCAGGGTGGCCAGGTCGGCCACCACCTTCTCGCGCAGCGCCTGCTCACGGGCAGGCGAGCGGTCGGTGAGCTCGTCCGAATACCAGTCCAACCAGGGCGGCAGCATGCGCAGGGACGAGAGCATTTCCGGGTCGTCCAGGGCGAACTCGATGAAGACGCGTTCGAAGAACCAGTCGATCTTCAGCGGCCGGCCGTAGGCGGTCTGCAGGCCGAGGCCGGTGGCGGCCAGCAGGGCGGCCAGCAGGGTCCAGCCCAGGAACTTCATCAGGGTCTTCATCGTTTCGTCGCGGCGGGTGGCAAGGGAGGCGCGACGATAACAAGGCCGCGGGCCGCCGCGCAGGCCAGGCGCTACACTGCCGGCATGAACTACCGCCACGCCTTCCACGCCGGCAACCACGCGGACGTGCTCAAGCACCTGGTCCTGGTCGCGCTGCTCGACGCCCTGCGCCGCAAGGACGCGCCCTTCCTGGTCCTGGACACCCATGCCGGCCGCGGCCGCTACGACCTGGCCGG
>JAYRTA010000404.1:0-2281 GCA_041919875.1 Arenimonas sp. | reverse complement strand
GGCGACGACCAGGCCGCGCTGCTGCAGGCGTGGACCGCGTTCTTCGATGCCGCGCGCGCGCTGGCCATGTGCCCGGTGCCGGTGGTGGCGGCGATGGCCGGGCATGCGCCGGCCGGCGGCTGCGTGCTGGCGCTGTGCTGCGACTACCGGATCATGGCCGAGGGCCCGTACCGGATCGGCCTCAACGAGACCCAGGTCGGGCTGGTGGCGCCGGAGGGCATCCAGGCGCTGATGGCGCGGGCGGTCGGCGCGCACCGCGCCGAGCGACTGCTGGTGGCCGGTGCGATGGTGGAGTCCGCGCAGGCCCTGCGGATCGGGCTGGTCGACGAAGTCACCGGCATCGACGATGTCGCCACCCGCGCCCGCGTGTGGCTGCAAGAGCTGCTGCAGTTGCCGCAGGGGCCGATGCTGGAAACCCGGCGGATCGCCCGTGCCGACGTGGCCGCCTGCCTGCGCGACGAACGCATCGACCTGCCCCGCTTCGTCGCCGGATGGATGCAGCCGGACACCCAGGCGGCGCTGCGCGCGATGCTGGCGCGGATCGGCAAGTAGGGACCGCGCCGGCCGGCTGCGCGCGCCGGACGGGGATCGCTTAGCCGCCGGTTGCGACCGGCCGCGACGGATCGCTGATCCAGCCGCTCCAGGAGCCGGTGTAGAGGATGCCGCCGCGCAGGCCGGCGCGTTCCATCGCCAGCAGGTTGTGGCAGGCGGTGACGCCGGATCCGCACATCACCACCACCTGGTCCGGCGAGTGCGTGCCCAGCAGGGCGCGGTATTCGTCGGCAAGCTGCATCGGCGGCTTGAAGCGGCCGTCAACCAGGTTCAGCGCGTACGGCCGGTTGACCGCACCGCGCACATGGCCGGCAATCCGGTCCAGCGGTTCCTCGTCGCCGCGGAAGCGGGCCGCCGCGCGCGCATCCACCAGCATGCCGCCGTTGTCCAGGTGCGCCTGCAGCGCATTCGCGTCGAACAGGCGCGAGTGGTCGTAAGCCGCGCGGTAAGCCGAAACGGCGGGCGCCCGCGGCGCCGACGACACCGGCAGGCCAAGCGCGGTCCAACGCGCCCAGCCGCCGTCGAGCACGGCCACCTTCTCGTGGCCAAGCATCTTCAGCAGGAACCACAGGCGCGCGGCGATCGCGCCGTCGCCATCGTCATAGGCCACCACCTGGTGCCCGGGCTCGATGCCGTAGCGCGCCAGCCTGGCGGTGAACATGTCGGCGGGCGGCCACGGATGGCGGCCTTCGCCGCCCGGCGACATGTCGGAAAGGTCGCGTTCCAGGTGCGCGTAGGCCGCACCCGGCAGGTGCGTGGTGCCATACGCATGCTCGCCAGCATTCGGGTCGAGCAGGCTGAACCGGCAATCCACGATCACCAGGTCCGGTCGATTGAGGGCGACGGCCAGGGTTTCGGCCTGCACCAGGGTTGTCCATCCGGCCATCAGTCCCTCCCGGGGGTTGCGGACGCGAGCCGTTCGCGGAGGTTGAACAGGATCGAGGCGGTCACGCCCCAGATCCGCTGTCGTTCATAACGGTATTGGAGCACGTGACGCGGCCGTCCGCCGAAGTGCAGCTCGATTTCCTCCAGCATCGCCGGGTCCAGCAGCAGGTCCAGCGGCACCTCGAAGGCCTCGGCCACCTCGCCCGGATCCGGCCGCGGCACGAATCCCGGCTCCACCATGGCCACCAGCGGCACCACCCGGAAGCCGGTGATGGTGAGCAGCGGGTCGAGATAGCCAAGCGCGGTGGCCTGGCGGGCCTGCAGGCCGACTTCCTCGCTGGCCTCGCGCAGCGCCGCGGCGGCCGGGCTGGCATCGAACGCCTCGATCCGCCCACCGGGGAAGCTCACCTGGCCCGCGTGGTGGCGCAGGCCGTCGTGGCGGCGGGTCAGCAGCACCGTCGGCGCCCCGGCATGCGCGACCACGCCCACCAGCACCGCGGCCTGACGCGGCTCGCCCGGGGCCAGCAGGCCGTCGAGTTCCTGCAGGTTCCAGGGCAGGCCCGCCGGCGGCAACGCCAACGGATGCGTGGCCCGCCGCAGCGATTCGGCAAGCGCGGCCGACTGCATCACGCCTGCCCGCGCACGGCTGCGCGCCGCGGCAACACCTCGTCCATCAGGTGCAGGCGCACGTCGTCGTTCAGCAGCGGCCAGGCCGCCACTTCGTCGCCCGTCCGGTGGCAGCCGCTGCACAAGCCGTCGTCGGCGATCTCGCAGATGCCGATGCAGGGACTGAGCACGGCGCGATACTGGATCGTCATGGCATCACCGTGGCGTTGCCTGCAAA
>JAYRTA010000403.1:0-2293 GCA_041919875.1 Arenimonas sp. | reverse complement strand
GGCCTGCCGGTGCCGCGCGACTCGATCGCGATCTGCAGTTTCGGCGATGCGTCCAGCAACCACGCCACCGCCCAGACCGCGTTCAACTGCGCGCAGTGGACGGCCTACCAGAAGCTGCCGGCGCCGGTGCTGTTCGTCTGCGAGGACAATGGCATCGGCATCTCGGTCAAGACCCCGACCGGCTGGGTGGCCGAGGCATTCCGGCAGCGGCCCGGGCTTGACTATTTCTATGCCGACGGCCTGGACATCGCCGAGGGCTACGGCCAGGTGCAGGCGGCGGTTGAGCACTGCCGGCGCACGCGCCGTCCGACCTTCCTGCATCTGCGCACCACCCGCATCATGGGCCACGCCGGCACCGACTTCGAGATCGAGTGGCGCAGCGTCGAGGAATTGATGGCGGTCGAGGCCACCGACCCGCTGCTGCGCTCGGCCGCGATCGCGCTCGAATCGGGCCTGATGACGCCGGCGCAGCTGCTGGAGGCCTACGAGGCCATGCGCGCCCGCTGTTTCGCCGCGGCGGACGAGGCCGACCGGCGGCCCAAGCTCGACGACCTGCAGGGCGTGATGGCGCCGCTGGCCCCTTACACGCCCGCCGCCGTCGCCGCCGCGGCCACGCGCGCCGACTTCCAGGCGCGACGCCTGGAAGTGTTCGGCGGCGAGGCCCGGCTGCCCGAGAACCAGCCGCCGCGGCACCTGGCGATCCAGATCAACAACGCCCTGCACGACCTGTTCTGCCAGTACCCCGAGACCCTGCTGTTCGGCGAGGACGTGGCCCAGAAGGGCGGCGTGTACACGGTCACCAAGGGCCTGCACAAGGCGTTCAAGGGCGCGCGCGTCTTCAACACCCTGCTCGACGAGACGATGATCCTGGGCCTGGCCCAGGGCTTCGCCAACATGGGCATGCTGCCGCTGCCCGAGATCCAGTACCTGGCCTATTTCCACAATGCCTGCGACCAGATCCGCGGCGAGGCCTGCAGCCTGCAGTTCTTCAGCAACGGCCAGTACCGCAACCCGATGGTGATGCGGGTCGCGTCGCTGGGGTACCAGCGCGGCTTCGGCGGCCATTTCCACAACGACAACTCGATCACCGCGCTGCGCGACATCCCGGGTCTGGTGGTCGGTTGCCCCAGCCGCGGCGACGACGCCGCCACCATGCTGCGCACGATGATGGCCCTGGCCAAGGTGGATGGACGGGTGTGCGCCTACCTCGAGCCGATCGCGCTGTACATGACCAAGGACCTGTACGCGCCGGGCGACGGCGGCTGGCTGACGGCCTATCCGGCGCCGGGCGAGGCGATGGTGCTGGGCGAAGAGCGCGTGTACGCGCCCGATGCCCGCGACCTGGTCATCTTCAGCTTCGGCAACGGCGTCCCCATGAGCCTGCGCGCCGCGCGCGAGATCGAGAAGGCGCAGGGCTGGAAGGTGAGGGTGGTGGACCTGCGCTGGCTGCAGCCGCTCAATGCCGAGGCCATCGCCCGGCACGCCGGCGACTGCGCGCGGATCCTGGTGGTGGACGAAGGCCGCCGTTCGGCCGGCGTGGGCGAGGGCATCATCACGGCCGTGGTCGAGTCGGGCCACGGGGCCAAGCCGCTGCGCCGGGTGGTCGGCGAGGATACGTATACGCCGCTGGCCGGCGCGGCCTTCCTGGTCATCCCGGCCGAGGCGGACATCGTGGCCATGGCCGCGGAACTGGCCCAAGGCCGTTTTTGAGGGCGATGCGAGACCCGCGCGGAAGGCCTAGACTGTCCCCATGAGCACCTCCCGGCCCCAGACGATCCTGTTCGCCGATGTCAGCGGCAGCACCCGCCTGTTCGAGGCCAAGGGCGACGTGGAGGCGCGGCGGCTGATCGCCCGCGTGCTCGAGGCCCTCTCGCAGGTCTGCCTGC
This sequence comes from Arenimonas sp., assembly GCA_041919875.1. Taxonomy (GTDB): domain Bacteria; phylum Pseudomonadota; class Gammaproteobacteria; order Xanthomonadales; family Xanthomonadaceae; genus Arenimonas. The sequence continues at coordinate 407 of JAYRTA010000403.1, read as the reverse complement.
AGCACGGCGGCCGGGTGATCAAGACCATCGGCGACGAGATCATGTGCACCCTGCCGGGCCCGCTCAACGGCGTGCTGGCCGCCTGCGACATGCAGCGGCGCATGGGCCGGGACGTCGAATTCGTGCGCGACAACCTGGCGGTGCGCATCGGCCTGCACCATGGCGACGCGCTGGACGAACCGGACGGCGACGTCTATGGCGACGCGGTCAATACCGCCGCCCGCATGGCGGCCCTGGCCAAGCGCGAACAGGTCGTCACCACCGCCTCCACCTACGAACAGCTGCAGGGCAAGGCCCCCGAGGCGCGCAGCCTGGGCAAGGCCCGGGTCAGCGGCAAGCTGCTGCCGATCGCCATCGTCGACCTGGTCTGGCAGGAGGACACCTCCGGCATGACCATGGTGCAAGGC
>JAYRTA010000402.1:0-2294 GCA_041919875.1 Arenimonas sp. | reverse complement strand
TGTGGCGGGTGGCGCTCGCGGACGGGGCCGCGACCCCGGTGCGCCTGCCCGGCGCCGCGCCCGGCGAGCCCCTGCGCGGCTTGGTGGGGGATGGCCGCGACGGCCTGTGGCTGATGCTCGACGAAGCCGTGCTCCATCGCGCCGCCGACACCGGCCGCTGGCATCGCTGGCCCGTGCCGGCGCCGCGGCAACTCGTGCCGCTGGCGGAAGGCGCCTGGGTGCTCGGCGCCGACGGCCGGCCGGCCTGGCTGGACCCGGGCGTGCCCCGGCGCGTGCACGTCGACGCCTGGCCCGACGCGACGGCGCGGTCCCCGTCCGCCGCCGCGCCCGTGCAGCCCCTCGTGCGGCGCCTGCTGGCCGGCCCCGCGGGCGAGCCCTGGGCCGTGACCGATGCCGGCCTCTGGCGCCGCGGTCCGGCGGGCTGGATCCGCCTGGGGCCCGTGCCCGGCCTTCCCCAGGATGTGCAGGCGCAGGGCGATCAGCTGTGGTGGCTGGACGCGACCGGGCTGCGCGCCGTGCGCCTCGTGGGGGACCGGCTGCAGGCCGGCCCGCTCGCCGCCGCCGCCCCGGCGCCGGGCGCGGGGGCGCGCCTGATCGCGGCGGGCGAGGCCCTGCCGGGGCTGCTGTCGCCGCGGGGACTCGCGCTGCCGGCGGGCGAGGCCGGCTGGCGACGCTACGGCCCGCGCGACGGTCTGGCCGGTCGTCCGGCCGACGGCGCGGTGGCCTGGCTGCCCGCGCGCCGCGCCTGGGCCTGGGCGACCGGCGACGGCCTGCAGTTGGCCTCCCCGGGATCCCTGCCGGCGCCGGATCGGGACGAAGACCGGATGCACCTGAGTTTGCAGGTCGTGCGCGGCGACGCCCTGGTGGAACTGGCCTCCGGCCCGGGCCTGGCCCGCATGCTGGCCGGCGACCGCGACCTGCGCATCCGCTTGCGCCGGGTCAGCTTCAGCGAACCGGCGGGCTACCGCTTCCGCGCCTGGATCGACGGCGTGGATCCGGGCCCGGTCGAACTCGGCCCGTCGGGCCTGCGCCTGGTGCCCGCGCTGGCCCCGGGCCAGCATCGGCTGCTGCTGGCTTCGGCGCGCGGCGGTGAGGCCTGGGGCGAGCCGCAGGTGGTGACCCTGCTGGTGGACCCGCCCTGGTGGCGCACCCGCGAGTTCAACCTGGTCCTGGCCACGGGCGGTCTCGCGCTGGCCGGGCTGCTGCTGGCGGGCCTGCGCGTGCTGCTGCGGCGTCGCACCGCCTGGCGCCTGCTCGAGCAGCGGCGACGCAATGCCGAGCGGGTGTCGGACGCCAAGACCCGTTTCCTGGCGATGCTCGCGCACGAGATCCGCACCCCGCTGACCGGCGTGCTCGGCATGGCCGAACTGCTGCTGCACGACGAGCTGGCGCCGGCGCAGCGGGCCCGGGTGCAGGCGCTGCAGTCGGCCGGCCGGCATCTGGTGCGCCTGGTCAACGACGCCCTGGACCTGGCCCGCATCGAGTCCGGGCGCCTGGCGCTGGAGCAGGCGCCCTTCGACCTGCCTGCGCTGCTGCGCGAGGTGGCGACCCTGCTGCAGCCGCTGGCGCGCGAACGCTCGCTGGGCTTCGCCCTGCGCCTGGCGCCCGGTCTGCCGGAGCGGGTGCTCGGCGATGCGACCCGGCTGCGCCAGGTGCTGCTCAACCTTGGCCACAACGCGATCAAGTTCTGCGACCAGGGCGGCCTGGGCCTGGATGCCGCGCCGGCGGACGGCGGGGGGATCGTGCTGTCGGTGCGCGATACCGGGCCGGGCCTGTCGGACGGCCAGCGCGCGCGCCTGTTCCGGCGCTTCGAGGCTGGCGCCGGCAGCCGGGGCGCCGGCCTGGGCCTGGCGATCAGCCAGGAACTGGCGCAGGCGATGGGCGGCAGCCTGCGCGTGGAAAGCTCGCCCGGCGAAGGGGCGGCCTTCGTACTGGCGCTGCCGCTGCCGGCGGCGCCGCCCGCGGACGGCGCGGCAGGGCAGCCCGGCGCCGACGAACCCGTGCATGCATGCACGCCCGCCGCCGGCGTGCGCCGCGTGCTGCTGGTCGAGGACGATCCGCTGGTGGCCGAGGTCGTCTGCGCCCTGCTCGCCCGCGCCGGCCACCTGCCCACGCATGCGCCGCACGCACTCGCGGCGCTGGCCGAACGCGCCACCGGCACGCACGACCTGCTGCTGCTCGACCTGGACCTGCCGGGCATGGACGGCCTGGCGCTCTCGCGCCTGTTGCAGGGCCGCGGCGACCCGGTGCCGCGGGTGGCGCTGACCGCGCGCGCCGACCCGGCCGCGGAACCG
>JAYRTA010000401.1:0-2321 GCA_041919875.1 Arenimonas sp. | reverse complement strand
GGCTGCGGCGCCGGCACGGGGGCGGCGACCGGCCCGGACGGGGCGGGTTCGGGATCGGACGCCACCGGCGCGGGCGCCGCGGCGGCGTCGAGGTCCGCGACCAGGGCGCGCATGCCTTCGGCGGTCACCGGCCGGCCGAGGCGGAAGTCGGTGTCGGCGCGGCCGCTGCCGGTCAGCGCCACCACGGCCTTGCCGGCCCCCAGGGCCTTCATCAGGCTCATCTGGCCGTACATCGAATCCATGTCGATCACCACCACCGCCGCCTCGGCTTCGGGCGCCAGCCCCCAGGCCTCCCCGGCCTCGGCATTGGCCTGGCGGAACAACGCGGTGATCTCGGCCTCTTCCCCCTTGGACAGGCCGGCGAAGCAGATGCTCTTCTTGCTCATTCCTGGTTTTCCCCTGTTCCGCGCCGGCCGGGCCGTGCACGGAGGCCGGCAGTGTCGGCGGCGCGGCGGGGCGGCGTCAAATCGCTCAGGCGACCGGTCGGGCGCGTCGCGGCAGGTGGCTTTTGAGGAAGGCCATCTGGTCGGCCAGGATGTGGCGGTTGCTCAGGATCAGGTGCTCCACCCAGCTTGGCCGGTAGGGCACCGCCAGCAGGGGCATGCCGGCCTGCTGCGGCGTGCGGCCGCCCTTGCGGGAATTGCAGTGGAAGCAGGCCGAGACCACGTTTTCCCAGATGTCCCGGCCGCCGCGGGAGGTCGGCACCACGTGGTCGCGGGTCAGGGTGTGGCGGCTGAACTCCTGGCCGCAGTAGAGGCACAGGTTGCCGTCGCGGGCGAACAGGGCGGCATTGGTCAGGGCCGGCGAGGGATCGAGCGCCTGCGGGCGCGGGTGGCCACGGGCGGCGACGATCGGGTGCAGGTCGATGATGCTCTGGCGGCCGCTGAGCCGGTTGGTGCCACCGTGCACGGTGAGGCAGGGGTCGCCCAGCGTCCAGGCGACCGCGCCGCGCACGTACAGGCACACCGCATCCTGCCAATGCATCCAGTCAAGGATGCGGCCGTGGGCGTCAAGGGAAAGGACCCGGGGCAGGGCCGCGTCGCGCGGGCGGGCGACGGGCGCGGACAGGAAACCGGCCGGGGGGTGCGTGATCCCGGTACCCACCAGGCTCAGACGAGTGGGCGGTGGTCCCATTGGCCCTGAGCATACGCCTTGCGCATGACAGTTCAAGCGCCGGGCCCACCGCGTTGGCGGCCGGCCCGGGGCCGGGGGCTAGAATGGTGCCCACTCTCGCAGCCCGGATCGACGATGCGCGGCCTCTATCCCGAAATCGAAGCCTTCGACAGCGGCATCCTGGCCGTGGATGCGCGCCACCGCCTGTACTACGAGCAGTGCGGCAACCCGGCCGGCAAACCGGTGGTGATCCTGCACGGCGGTCCCGGCGCCGGCTGCGGTCCGCGCATGCGCCGCTTCCACGACCCGGCGCGCTACCGGATCATCCTCTTCGACCAGCGCGGCGCCGGCCGCTCCGTGCCGCATGCGGACCTGGTGGACAACACCACCTGGGACCTGGTCGCGGACATCGAGAAGCTGCGCGAACACCTGGGCATCGAGCGCTGGCAGGTGTTCGGCGGCAGCTGGGGCTCCACGCTCGCGCTGGCCTATGCCCAGGCGCATCCGAACCGGGTGGCCGAGCTGGTGCTGCGCGGCATCTTCATGCTGCGTCGCTGGGAGCTGGAGTGGTTCTACCAGCAGGGCTGCTCGCGCCTGTTCCCGGAGGCCTGGCAGCGCTACCTCGAACCGATCCCGCCGACCGAGCGCCACGACCTGATGAGCGCCTACCACCGCCGGCTGACCTCGCCCGACGAGGGCACCCGCCTGGCCGCCGCGCGCGCATGGTCGGTGTGGGAAGCCAGCACCAGCTTCCTGCGCCAGGACGAGGCCTTCGTGCACAGCCACGAGGACGCCCAGTTCGCGCTCGCCTTCGCCCGCATCGAGTGCCACTACTTCGTGCACGGCGGCTTCTTCGACGTGGACGACCAGCTGCTGCGCGACGCGCACCGGCTCAAGGGCATCCCCGGCGTGATCGCCCATGGCCGCTACGACGTGGTCTGCCCGGTCCAGAACGCCTGGGACCTCAAGCAGGCCTGGCCGGAGGCGAAGCTGGAGATCGCGCCGACCGCCGGCCACTCGGCCTTCGAGGACGAACTCACCGACATCCTCGTGCGCGCGACCGACGCCTTCCGCTGACGCCCCCGCAACGTCCCTGCGGGAGGGCCTTCAGGCCCGGGGCTGTTCCGGCGAATGCATCGGGCCTGAAGGCCGTCCCGCGGGGGAATCAGGCCGCGCTGCCGTCCGGATTGCGGTCGAGCAGCCAGAGG
>JAYRTA010000400.1:0-2325 GCA_041919875.1 Arenimonas sp. | reverse complement strand
CGACCCCGGTGGCCAGTTCCCCTGGGTGCGGGAGCGGCTGCGGGTCCTGAGCGCCGGCGATGCCGCCGCCGCCGTGCGCGAGTACGAAGCCATGGCGCGGGCGCCGGGCGCCCGGCTGTCGGACGCCCAGCGCTACGGCCTGGCCCTGGCCCGGATGCGCGCGTCCCGCCACGGTGCGGCGCGCGAGGACCTGCTTGGCCTGCTCGCCGACCACCCGGGCCACCTGTGGCTGGAGCTGACCCTGGCCGAATGCGATGCCCTCGCCGGCCGTCCGGTCGAGGCCGACCAGCGCTACGAGGCCCTGCTCGCCAGCCACCCGGGCAACCGCGCGGTGCGCCTGTCCTTCGCCCAGGCGCTGGGCCAGCGCGCCACCGCCGCGTCCGGCCGGCGCGCCGTGGACGTGCTGCGGCCGCTGCTGGCCGAGAGCGCCGACGACCCGCTGTTCCAGCGCAGCTTCGCCCGGGCCAGCGAACTGGCCGGCGACCTGGTGCGCGCCGGCGAGGCCTATGCCGAGGCCGCCTACCTCAACGGCCGGGCCCTGGACGCCCTGGCCCAGCTCGAGACGCTCAAGGGCCGGGACGACCTGGACTACTACCAGCGGGCCCGGATCGAAGCGCGCATCGCCGCCATCACCCCGATGGTCCTGGAAATGCGCCGCCGCGGCATCGAGCCGGAGCGCCAGCGCCCCGAGGCCTGAGCCCTGTCACGGGCTGGTCACAAAAGTTTTATCTACTTGCGCCACGGCCCCCTTCGGTGACACGTTGACCCCGTGCAAAAGCGCATCCTCATCGTCGACGACGAACCCGCGATCCGCGACATGGTCGCCTTCGCCCTGCGCAAGGGCGAGTACGAGCCGGTGCATGCCGGCGACGCCCGCGAAGCCCAGGCGGCGATCGCCGAGCGGGTGCCCGACCTGATCCTGCTCGACTGGATGCTGCCGGGCGCCAGCGGCATCGAGCTGGCCCGGCGCTGGCGCCGCGACGAGCTGACCCGCGACGTGCCGATCATCATGCTCACCGCCCGCGGCGAGGAGAACGACCGCGTCAGCGGCCTGGAGTCGGGCGTGGACGACTACGTGGTCAAGCCCTTCTCCGCCCGCGAACTGCTGGCGCGCATCCGCGCCGTGCTGCGGCGCTCGCGCGAGGACGAGGATGACGGGTCGGTGACGGTCGGCGGCCTGCGCATCGACGGCGCCGCCCACCGCGTCTTCGCCGGCGACCAGTCGGTGCACGTGGGCCCGACCGAATACCGGCTGCTGCACTTCTTCATGACCCACGCCGACCGCGTCTACACCCGCACCCAGCTGCTCGACCACGTCTGGGGCGGCAATGTGTATGTCGAGGAGCGCACGGTGGACGTGCACATCCGCCGGCTGCGCAAGGCGCTCGAACCCTTCCGGCTCGACCCGATGGTGCAGACCGTGCGTGGCGCCGGCTACCGCTTCTCCGCGGCCACCGCCTGAGGATGGACGGCCGCCGCGGATGAGCCTGTCGATGCTGCTGCGGCTGGCCTGGCGCCAGTCCCTGATCCGCCTGCTGCTGTTCTACGCGGTCGCGGTCGCGCTCGGATGGCTGGTCGGGCAACCGGTCTGGGCCCTGGGGCTGGCGACGGCGGTGGTGGCGGCACGCGCCTACTGGCGCCTGTACCGCGTGCTGCGCTTCCTGGACTGGCGCAAGCAGCTGCGCACCGTGGACGGCCAGGGCCTGTGGGCGGCGCTGGAGACCCTGATCCACCGCCGCCAGACCGAGAACCGCACCCGCACCCGCCGCCTGGTCCGCCTGCTGCGCGCCTACCGCCAGGCCGCCACCGCCATGCCCGACGGCGCCCTGGTCATCCATCGCCGCGATGGCCGGCTGGTGTGGTTCAACAAGGCGGCGCGGCACCTGCTGGGGCTGCGCTATCCGGGCAGCCTGGGCGATCCGCTGGGCGAGGTCTTCCTGGCGCAACCGCGCGTGCGCGAGTGGCTGGCCGCGGGCCAGACCGACGAGCCCCTGACCGACCTGCCCAGCCCGGTCGATCCGCTGGTGCGCCTGAGCCTGCGCCTGATCCCCTACTCGCCCACCCAGTGGCTGGTGGTGGCTCGCGACGTCACCAAGCTGATGCGCCTGGAGCAGGTGCGGCGCGACTTCGTCGCCAACGTGTCGCATGAGTTGCGCACGCCGCTCACGGTCGTGCACGGCTACCTGGACCTGATCGAGCCGGAGGAGCACCCCGACCTGGCGGTCATGGTCGAGGAAATGCGCCGGCAGTCGCAGCGCATGACCCGGCTGGTCGAGGACCTGCTGACCCTTTCGCGGCTCGAGGCCCAGGACCACCTGCCCGAGG
>JAYRTA010000399.1:0-2330 GCA_041919875.1 Arenimonas sp. | reverse complement strand
AGCGAAGGCAGGATGCCGTAGCGTGCCCGAATTGGTGGTCATGGATGACGCGCCAACTGAGGGACGGACGAACGTATGTCCACCACGATGGCGCCACCCAGTAGCCACACAGCCAGCGGGCCCGCGTACCGTCCGCCAGGCCCGCGCGCCACTCACGAACGTGCAGGAGAAGAATTGAACCTGGCACCGTTTTCTCTCCACGATGGCGCCACCCGGTAGCCGCCCAGCCAGCGGGCCGCGTACTGTCCGCCAGGCCTGCCCACCACGCTGGCGCCACCCGGTAGGCACATGGCCAGCGGGCACGCGTGCCATGTGCGTGGGCAACGGATGCCGGCCGCCCGATTACTCCACGGTGATGGTGATGACGCGCGACGCCACGACCGGATCGTGCGGGATATGGCTGTGGTCGCCGAGCAGCAGCTGCAGCGTGTGCTTGCCGGGAGGCAGGGTCAGGGTCGTTTCGGTCTGACCCTTGCCGAAATGAAGGTGTTGCGCGTCGTTGGGGATCGGCAGCCCGGCGGCAGGCAAGGGCGCATCGATGACCAGATGGTGGTGCCCGGTGTGCTCGGCCATCGTCCCGGCCGGCGCCACCCCCATCCCGCGCAGCCCGAAGCGCACCGTCACCGGACCTTTCACCGTATCGCCGTCGGCGGGGCTGATGAAATACAGCTCCGCGCCCTCGGCCGAGGGCGAACGCGGCAGCTCCTGGGCGGACACGGGGGCGGACAAGACCAGCAGGGCGGCGGCCAGCAGCGGGATCAGGCGCATCATCGTCGGACTCCGTTCGGAAAGGCCGCCAGTGTATGTGCTTCCGGATTAGGCCGGCGTGAGGCTGCGTTACCATGGCGCATCCCGAACCGGAGCCCCGGATGCGCCTGCGCACCCTCCTCCTGCTGGTCGCCGCCCTGCTCGCCCCGCTGGCCCAGGCCCAGCCCCCCCGGCCCGTGCCGGACGCCTCCCCCGCGGAAACGGCGCCGCCCCCGGCGGCGCCGCTGCGCGTCCTGCTCGTCACGTCGGCGGGCGAAATCACCCTGGAACTCGATCCGGCCGCCGCGCCGCGCACGGTCGAGAACTTCCTGGCCTATGCCCGCGACGGCCACTACAACGGCACCGTGTTCCATCGCGTCGTGCCCGGCCTGCTGGTGCAGGGCGGCGGCTTCACGCCCGACCTGCAGCCCAAGCCGGTGCGCGAGCCCGTGCCCTTCGAGGGCGGCAATGGCCTCGCCAACCGCCGCGGCAGCGTCGCGGCGGCGCGCGACCGGGGCGTGCTGGATTCGGCCACCACGCAATTCTTCATCAACCTGGGCGACAACCCGCAGTTCGACGGGCAGTCCGGCGACGATCCCTACACCGCCGGCTATGTCGTGTTCGGGCGGGTCGTGCTGGGCATGGACGTCATCGAGCGCTTCGCCGCCGCGCCGACCTCGGCCCAGGCGCCGTTCGCGGGCTGGGTGCCGGTGACGCCGGTGGTGATCGAACGGGTCGTGTTGCTGGAGTCTGCCCCCGCGCCATGAGCACCCTGTTCATCTCCGATCTGCACCTGGACGCCTCGCGCCCGGCGGCGACCGCGGCCCTGCGTTCGCTGCTGGCGGGCGAAGCGCGGCGCGCGGACGCGCTGTACATCCTGGGCGACCTGTTCGAGGCCTGGGTGGGCGACGACGACCCGGGCGAGCCCGGTGCCAGCACCTGCGCGGGCCTGCGCGCCCTGGTGGCGGCCGGCGTGCCCGTCTTCCTGATGCGTGGCAACCGCGACTTCCTCTATGGCCCGGAGATGGCGGCGCGCACCGGCGCCACCCTGCTGCCCGACCCCTGCGTGGTCGACCTCTACGGCCGCCCCACCCTGCTGATGCATGGCGACCTGCTGTGCAGCGACGACCTGGCCTACCAGGCCTTCCGTGCCCAGGTGCGGGACCCGGCCTGGCAGGCGCAGTTCCTCGCCCAGCCGCTGGCCGCGCGACAGGCCTTCGCGGCGCAGGCGCGTGCCGCCAGCCAGGCGCACCAGCAGGGCGTGCCGGAGAACATCACCGACGTCACGCCGGCGACGGTGGCCGAAACGATGATCCGCTACGGCGTGGACCGCCTGATCCACGGCCACACCCACCGCCCGGCGGTGCACGCCATCGACCTGGCCGGCCGGCGCGCGACCCGCGTCGTCCTGGGCGACTGGTACGAGCAATCGTCCGTCCTGCGCGTCTCGCCCGATGGCCTGTCCCTGGGCGCAACCGGGCCCTGAGTCTGGTTGGCCACGGATCTGCGCGGATACCGGCAGACAGCGCGAAGGAAGGAAAAGCCACCGACCCCAAATGCCGTACCTCAAAAGCCGTACCTGG
>JAYRTA010000398.1:0-2344 GCA_041919875.1 Arenimonas sp. | reverse complement strand
GGGCCGGCGGTCCCGGCGTATCGTCGGCTGCCCGTTCCCGCACCGAGTCGCCGATGGCCCTGGTCTCCCGCTGGTTGAGCATCCCGTTCTGGCAGCGCGTGCTGGCCGGCTTCGTGCTGGGCGCGCTGGCCGGCTGGCTGGCCGGGCCGGCGGCGGCCACCTGGTTCCAGCCCCTGGGCACCCTCTATGTCACCGCGATCAAGATGATCGCCACGCCCCTGGTCTTCTTCGCGGTGGTGCATGCGGTGGCCGGGCTGGCCGGCCAACCGGGCATCGCCGGGCTGGCGGGGCGCACCTTCGGCTGGTTCGCGCTCACCGCGACCCTCGCGGTCGGCGTGGGCCTGCTGGTCGGCGTCGTGCTGCGGCCGGGCCTGGGCCTGGAAGGCCTGCAGGTCCCTTCGGACTGGACGCCGCGCGAGGTGCCGGGCGCCGTGCAGGTGCTGCTGGACCTGGTGCCGGCCAATCCCTTCGCCGCCTTGGCTGACGGGCGCATCCTGCAGGTGATCGTGTTCGCGGCCCTGGTCGGCTTCGCGCTGGTGAAGCTGGGCGACAAGGTGGCGGCGCTGCGCTCGCTGGCCGGCGAGGCCAGCAGCGTCATGGTGCAGGTGACGCGCTTCGTGCTCGAGCTCACCCCGGTCGGCACCTTCGGTCTGATCGCCGGGCTGGTGGGCAGCTATGGTTTCGAGCGCCTGCTGCCATTGGGCGGCTTCGTGTTCGCGCTGTACCTGGCCTGCGCGCTGCACATCGTCTTCGTCTACGGTGGCCTGCTGCTGGCGCACGGGCTCAATCCGCTGAAATTCTTCCGCGGCGCGGCGCCGGCGATGCAGGTGGCCTTCGTGGCTTCCTCGAGTTTCGCCGCGCTGCCGGTGTCGCTGCGCGTGGCCACCCACAACCTGGGCGTGCCGCCGGCCTACGCCAGCTTCGCCGTACCGCTGGGCGCCAGCGTGAAGATGGACGGCTGCGGGGCCATCTTCCCGGCGCTGACCGCGCTGTTCGTCGCCCAGTACTTCGGCATCGAACTCAGCGCCAGCCAGTACATCGTGATCCTGCTGGCCTCGGTGCTGGGCAGCTTCGGCACCGCGGGCGTGCCCGGCACGGCCGTGGTGATGGCCACCGTCGTGCTGAGCGCGGCCAGCCTGCCGCTGGAGGGCCTGGCCTTCGTGGCCGCCATCGACCGCATCCTGGACATGATGCGCACGATGACCAATGTCACCGGCCAGATGCTGGTGCCGGTGCTGGTGGCGCGCGAGACCGGGCAGCTCGACCTGGCGACCTACGACGCGGCCACGGGCAACGTCGGGTTGGCCGACGAACCGCGCGCGTGAATCCGGCCGCGCGCGCCACGGCGGCGGGTTTCGCCGCCATCCTGCTGTGGTCGTCGCTGGCCCTGCTCACCACCGCGACCGCCGGCCTGCCGCCGTTCCAGCTGCTGGCGCTGAGCTTCGGCCTGGCCGGCCTGCTGGGCGTCGCGCTGCAGCTGCGCCCGGGCGGTCCGGGCCTGGCCGGCCTGCGGCAGCCGGCCGCGGCGGCGGCGCTGGGCATCGCGGCCCTGTTCGGCTACCACGCGCTCTATTTCATCGCGCTCAAGCACGCCCCGGTGGTCGAGGCCAACCTGGTCAACTACCTGTGGCCGCTGCTGATCGTGGTGTTCGCCGGCCTGTCCGGCGGCGTGCCGGTGCGGGCCGGCCAGTGGCTCGGCACCGGCCTGGGGCTGGCGGCGGCGGTGCTGCTGGTCACGCGCGGCGGCGGCGTGTCGATCGAGCCGGCGCACGTGCCGGGCTACCTCGCCGCCCTGGGCGCGGCGCTCACCTGGTCCCTGTATTCGGTGCTCAACCGCCGCTTCGGCGACGTGCCCAGCCGCGCGATGGCGGGCGCTTGCCTGGCGGTCGGGGTGCTGGGTGGCGCGGCGCACCTGGCCTTCGAAGGCAGCGTGGCACCGACGGCCGGGCAATGGCTGGCGATCCTGGCGATGGCCCTGGGGCCCACCGGCCTGGCGTTCTGGCTCTGGGACATCGGCACCAAGCGGGGCCACCTGGCGGTGCTGGGCACGCTGTCCTACGCGGCGCCGCTGCTTTCCACCGGCCTGCTGCTGGCCTTCGGGCGCGCGGTGCCGCACTGGACGCAGGGCCTGGCGGTGCTGCTGTTGCTGGTGGGCGCCGGACTGAGCGTGCGCTCGGCGCGCGCGGCCTGATCAGGCCGAGCTCCTCCCCGGGCGTGCCGCAAGCATCCGGCGGGGGTTGGAAAAGACACGGGCCGCGCGAGGCGGCCCGGTCCTGGTGCGATGGCGGGAAGGGCTCAGCGCTTGGCGCGCTGGCCGTCGCCGCCGCGCGGGCTGCCGTGCGAC
>JAYRTA010000397.1:0-2353 GCA_041919875.1 Arenimonas sp. | reverse complement strand
GCTGGGGCACCTCGCTGCTGCCGGGCGAGGCCATCACGCGCGAGCTGATGATGGACCAGCTCGCCACCACCTACTCCTACGCCACCGTGACGAGCATGAGCGGCGAGATGATCAAGACCATCCTCGAAGACGTGGCCGACAACCTCTTCAACCCCGACCCCTACTACCAGCAGGGCGGCGACATGGTGCGCGTCGGCGGCCTCACCTACGCGATCGAACCCGCGGCGAAGATGGGCGCGCGCATCAGCGACATGCGCCTGGCCGGCACGGCGATCGACCCGGCCAAGACCTACAAGGTGGCCGGCTGGGCGCCGGTGGCCGAAGAAGCGAAGACGGCCGGCAACAAGCCAGTGTGGGACGTGGTCGAGCAATGGCTCAAGGCCAAGGGCCGCGTTGCGCCGCGCCGCATCAACACGCCGCGGCTGATCGGCGTGCAAGGCAACCCCGGGCTCGCCTGAGCCCGCCACTGGAGGACAAGCCCATGCTCATCCGACGCCTGTTCACCGCCGCGCTGCTCGCGCTCGCCACCTTCGGCGCATTCGCGCAGGACAAGGTGGTCTACCACTTCGACGACGCCGCCACCCAGGCTCTCAAGGGCCTCCGCAACATCAAGAACCACCTCGACGTCGACCCGGCTGCGAAGATCACCGCCGTGGCCCACGCCAATGGCGTCGACTTCCTGATGAAGGACGCCAAGGACCGCAACGGCAACCCCTACGAGGTGGCCGTGCAGGAGCTGGTGGCGCGCGGCGTGAAGTTCGAGGTCTGCGAGATCACGCTGAAGAACCGCGGTTTGAAGAAAGACCAGTTCATCGAGGAGGCCGGCTTCACGCCTTCGGGCGTAGTGCGCGTGGCCAAGTTGCAGCGCGAGGGCGCGGCCTACATCAAACCCTAGGGCCTGCGACATGCTGGAGACGCTGCTCGACCGCTTCGGCCAGGCGCCGGTGCTGGCCGGCGGCGGCGTCTTCATCGGCTTCGTGTTCGGCTTCTTCGCGCAGCGTTCGCGCTTCTGCCTGCGCTCGGCGGTGATCGAGTTCGCGCGCGGCATGCCGGGCGGCAAGCTGACCGTCTGGCTGTTCGCCTTCTCGATCGCGCTGCTGGCCACGCAAGGCCTGGTCGCACTCGGCGCGATGGACGTGGGCAATGCGCGCCAGCTCGCCGCGCGCGGCAGCCTTTCCGGTGCTGCGGTGGGCGGCGCGCTGTTCGGCATCGGCATGATCCTCGCGCGTGGCTGTTCGAGCCGACTGCTGGTGCTGGCCGCGCAGGGCAACCTGCGCTCGGTGCTGTCGGGCCTGGTCTTCGCGGTGGCGGCGCAGGCCTCCTGGACCGGCGCACTCTCGCCCTGGCGCGAGCGCATTTCCGCGTGGTGGACGGTCGAAGGCGGCTCCTCGCGCGACCTCACCGTGATCACCGGCCTGGGCCGCCCCGGCGCGCTGCTTTTCGGCGCGGTGTGGCTGGCCGCGGCGGTGCTGTGGGCGCGGCGCCAGCGTGTCGCGCCCTGGGGCTGGGCGGGGGCGAGCATGGTCGGCCTGACGATCGCGGCGGCCTGGTGGTTCACGGCCACGGTGGCCGCCACCTCGATGGAAGCCGGGCTCGCGCCCATCCAGGCGCTCAGCTTCACCGGGCCGAGCGCCGAGGTGCTGACGCGCGTGCTGTTCGCGCCCGACAAGCCGCCGACCTTCGACCTCGGCCTGGTGCCCGGCGTCTTCCTCGGCGCCTTCGTCGCGGCAGCGCTGTTCGGCGAGCTCAAGCTGGAAGGCTTCGCCGGCGGCGCCTCGATGCGGCGCTACCTGATCGGCGCGCTGCTGATGGGCTTCGGCGGCATGACGGCCGGCGGCTGCGCGGTCGGCGCGGGCCTCTCGGGCGCGGCGGTATTCACCGTCACCTCCTGGGTCGCGCTCAGCGCGATGTGGGCGGGCGCGGCGCTCACCGACAGGCTGATCGACCAGCAGGGCCACGAAGCCGCCCAGCCCCACCTCGGCGACCAGCCGGTGCCGGCCAGCCGCGCCTTCACCTGAACCTGCACACGACGCCTCCATCATGAGCCTGCGCCCTCGTCTGCTTGCCTGTCTCGCCCTGCTGTCGGGCATCGCCCCGCTGCCGCTCGTCCACGCGGCCGACCTGAGCCGCGCCGTCGAGATCGTCGAAGCCAAGTGCTTCATCTGCCACGGCAGCGAAGGCGAGAGCTCGAGCCCGGTATTCCCGCGCCTGGCCGGCCAGCATGCGAACTACGTGGAGCGCCAGCTGGCCGACTACAAGAGCGGCAAGCGCAAGAACGACACCATGCAGGCGATGGCCTCCGACCTCACGGCCGAGGAGATGCGCCTGCTGGGCATGTATTTCGAATCCAAGG
>JAYRTA010000396.1:0-2358 GCA_041919875.1 Arenimonas sp. | reverse complement strand
CTGGCCGGCCGCCTGGCGCCGCTCGGCCGGGGACTGGCCACCCTGGCGCAAGAACTCGGGCCCTTGTGGGCGGACACGGTGGTGACGGTGATCAGCGAGTTCGGCCGCACCGTGGCCGAGAACGGCACCGGCGGCACCGACCACGGCCACGGCAATGCGCTCTGGCTGCTGGGCGGCGCCGTGCAAGGGGGCCGGGTGCTGGGCGAGTGGCCCGGCCTGGAGCCGGCCGCGCGCTTCCAGGGCCGCGACCTGGCGGTGAGCACCGACTACCGCGCCGTGCTGGCCGGCGTGGCGGCCCGGCACCTGCGTCTAGGCGATGCCGCGCTCACGCAGCTGTTCCCCGGTTTTGGGGGCCGCCCGCTGAACGTGGTGCGACCTTGAGGACTTAAACCTCGCCGAGGTAATCGGCCTTGCCCAGCGGCACGCCGTTGTGGCGCAGGATGGCGTAGCTCATGCTGCTGTGGAAATGGAAGTTGGGCCAGGCCCAGCCCATCAGGTACTGGCTGCCCACAAAGGTCAACTCCTTGCCGGCCACCTTCAGGTGGATACCGCGCGACTCGCTGCCATCGAGCTGGATCAGCGGCACCGACTCGATGTAGGCGATGGTCTTCTTGATGCGCGCCTGCAGGTCCTCGAAGCTCTGTTCGCTGTCCTCGTGCTTGGGCACTTCCACGCCGGCCAGCCGCGCCACCGCGCCCTTGGCCTGGTCGCAGGCGATCTGCACCTGGCGCAGCAGCGGGAACATGTCCGGGTAGAGCCGCGCCTGCAGCAGCGCGTTCGGGTCGATCTTGTGGGCGGCGGCGTGATCGGCGGCCTTCTTCAGGATGTTGCCGAGGTTGATCAGCCCGTTGATGAAGCGCGGGCTGGTGGCTTGGACCATTGAAATCGACATGCGGGACCTCCGGTGCGGCAACAGATGCGTGGATTCAAGCACGCACACCCCCGGCCTTGCAGCGGGTTGACCCACCCCGAGGCCCGGCTGGGCGACAATGTACAAATTCCCGTTTTTGTACAAAACCATGCACATCCTGCCCCTCAGCGAATTCCGCGCCCGTGTGGCCGCAGCGCTGGACCTGGTCGAGCAAGGCCAGACCGTGCGCATCCTGCGCCACGGCAAGCCGGTGGCCGACCTGGTGCCGGTGCGCCCCGAGGCGCGCGACGCGCAGCCGGCCTGGAAGCAGGCGATCGAACCCGCCCAGCTGGCACCGGCCGACGGCCGCACGGTCAGCCAGCATTTGGTGGACGCGCCGTGAAGATCCTGCTCGACCCCTCGGCGCTGGTGAAGCGCTACCTGGCCGAACCCGGCCGCGACGCCGTGCAGGCCGCGCTGGCCCAGGCGCACCAGGTGGCCGTGGCGGCGCATTGCCGCACCGAGCTGGTCTCGGCCCTGACCGCCCACCGCGAGGCCCTGCCCGAGCCCGAATTGCAGCGCCTGCTCGGCCTGCTGCAGGCCGACTTCGAAGACTTCGAGCGCGTGGACCTGGACCGCCGCGTCGAGGCCCTGACCCAGACCCTGCTGCTGCGCCACGGCCGCCTGCCCGCCAGCGACGCCCTGCACGTGGCCGCCGCCCAGGCCTGCGGCGCCGACCGCTTCATCACCGCCGACCGCCGCCAGGCCGAGGCCGCACAGGCCGCTGGCCTGCACACCCAATTGATCGAGGCTTGACGAGATGCTCTACCCCACCGAATTCGACGTCATCGTGGTCGGCGGCGGCCACGCCGGCACCGAGGCCGCGCTGGCTTCCGCCCGCATGGGCGCCCAGACCCTGCTGCTCAGCCACAACATCGAGACCCTGGGCCAGATGAGCTGCAACCCCAGCATCGGCGGCATCGGCAAGGGCCATCTGGTGAAGGAGGTCGACGCGCTGGGCGGCGCGATGGCGCTGGCCACCGACGAGGGCGGCATCCAGTTCCGCATCCTCAATGGCTCGAAGGGCCCTGCTGTGCGCGCCACCCGGGCGCAGGCGGACCGCATCCTCTACAAAGCCGCGATCCGCCGCATGCTGGAGAACCAGCCGAACCTGACGCTGTTCCAGCAGGCGGTGGACGACCTGATGGTCGAAGGCGACCGGGTCGTTGGCGCCGTCACCCAGAGCGGCATCCAGTTCCGCGCCCGCGCCGTGGTGTTGACGGCCGGCACCTTCCTCGACGGCCGCATCCACATCGGCCTGCAGAACCACGCCGCCGGGCGCGCGGGTGATCCGCCGGCGGTGACGCTGTCCGCACGGCTGAAGGAGTTGAAGCTGCCGCAGGGGCGCCTGAAGACCGGCACGCCGCCGCGCCTGGACGGCAAGAGCATCGACTTCTCGAAGTGCGAGGAGCAGCCCGGGGACGGCGTGCCGTCAGCCGACGGCACGC
>JAYRTA010000395.1:0-2362 GCA_041919875.1 Arenimonas sp. | reverse complement strand
GTCATCTGCTTCCAGCTGGCCTATGCCATCGGCATGGTGCTGGCCGGCCGCCTCATCGACTGGGTCGGCACCAAGGCCGGTTACGCCTACTCGCTCATCGGCTGGAGCGTCGCGGCCATCGGCCACGCCTTCGGCCACCACACCTGGAGCTTCGGCTTCTGGCGCGCGGCGCTCGGCTTCACCGAGTCCGGCAACTTCCCCGCCGCCAACAAGACGATCGCCGAGTGGTTCCCGAAGAAGGAACGCGCCCTCGCCACGGGCCTCTACAACTCCGGCGCCAACGTCGGCGCGATCGTCGCCCCGCTGAGCGTGCCTTACATCGCCGAGTGGTGGGGCTGGGAATGGGCCTTCATCCTGACCGGCGTCGTCGGCCTCGTCTGGATCTATTTCTGGTATACGATGTATGACTCGCCCGCCGCCAAGCTGAAGAAGGGCCAGCTCTCGCAGGCCGAGTATGACTTCATCCACAGCGACAAGGACGAGCAGGCCGAGGAGGCCTCCGCGGTCGGCCAGCCCAAGGTGAGCTGGGGCCGCCTCCTGACCTTCCGCCAGACCTGGGCCTTCGTGCTCGGCAAGTTCCTGACCGACCCCATCTGGTGGTTCTACATGTTCTGGCTGCCGGCCTTCCTCAACGAGGAGAACATCCGCAAGGTCGCCAACTACAAGGTGGCCAACCCCGCGTTCACGGGTGTCGCGGCCGACGTGCCGGGTTACATCAGCTGGACCCTTGCCGTCGCCGTCGTCTACACGATCGCGACCGGCGGCTCGATCTTCGGCGGCTGGTTGCCGAAGTATTTTGTCAACGGCGGCATGGACCCCAACAAGGCGCGCAAGCTCTCGATGTTCATCTTCTCGCTCTTCCCACTCTCCGTCCTCGCCGCGTCCCGCCTGGGCGAGATCAACACCTGGCTCGCGGTCGGCACCATCGCCATCGCCTGCGCCGCCCACCAGGCTTGGTCGGCCAACATCTTCACCACGGTCTCCGACATGTTCCCGAAGCGCACCGTCGCCTCGGTGACGGGCATCGGCGGCATGGCCGGCGGCATCGGCGGCATCCTGATCGCCCGCGCGGCAGGTCTGCTGCTGGCGCACTACATCGCCATCGACAAGGTCGAGGTCGGCTACGGCATCCTCTTCGTCATCTGCGGCTCCGCCTACATCGTCGCGTGGGTGCTCATGCATCTCCTCGTGCCGAAGTTCAAACAGATCCAGCTCTGACCATGCTCCGCCGGGCGCTGCCGCTCCTCGTCCTCTGCCTGACGGCCGGTGCGGCCGCCGGCGCCGCGGTGCGCTGGAACGATGTCCTGCGGCAGCCGGCGGAGTGGTATGCGACGCCCGAGGCGCGCGGGGTCGCCGCCACCATGCTCCGCTACCAGTCGCCCGAGGGCGGCTGGCCGACGGATGTCGACACGACGCAGCCGCCGTCGGAAAAATTCCTGGCGCTCAAGCCCTCTGGCCGCGCGCCGACCATCGACGACGGCGCCACGACCACGCCGCTGCGCGTCTTTGCCCTGATTGTCACCGCGACGAACGACCCGGAGCTGCGCGCGGCCTTCGAGCGCGGTTTCGACTACCTGCTCGCCGCCCAGCAGCCGCACGGCGGCTGGCCGCAGTATTTCCCGCTCAAGCCGGGTTACTACACGCACATCACCTACAACGACCAGGCCATGGTCAACGTGCTCACCCTGATGCGCGAGACGGCCGCCGGCTCGGCGCCGTTCGCGTTTGTGGACGAGGCCCGGCGCGCCCGCGCGGCCGCCGCCGTGACCCGCGGCCTCGCCTGCATCCTGCGCACCCAGGTGAGGCAGGACGGCCGGCTCACCGCCTGGTGCGCCCAGCATGACGAAACCACCTTCGCGCCCGCGGCGGCGCGCAATTTCGAGCCGGTCTCGCTCTCGGGCAACGAGACGGTCGGGATCGTGCGGTTCCTGATGGCCACCACGCCGCTTACGCCGGAGATCATCGCCGCCGTCGAGGGCGCCGTGACGTGGCTCGAGTCGGTGCCGGTCCGCGGCCTGCGGATCGAGGGTTTCACCGCCGCCGACGGCCAGCGCGACCGCCGCGCCGTGGCCGACCCGGTCGCGCCGGTGCTGTGGGCGCGCTTCTACGAACTCGGCACCAACCGGCCGATCTTCGCCGGCCGCGACAAGGTCATCCGCTACGACTTCAACGAAATCGAGCGCGAGCGCCGCGCCGGCTACGCTTACCTCGGCAACTGGCCCGCCGACCTGCTGGCGAAGGACTACCCGCGCTGGCGCGCGAAAAACAAGCTGCCATGAGCCTGCCGCTGATTTGGAGGCGGGACCATCAGTCCCGCGGGTTGCCAGCTGCGAAGCCCATGCCTCGCGGGACTGATGGTCCC
>JAYRTA010000394.1:0-2365 GCA_041919875.1 Arenimonas sp. | reverse complement strand
TGGTGCACCTGGGCAAGGCCACCCAGGTCTGGGAGGTCCGCATCGAGGACGCCCGTGGCCGCCTGGTCTGCCTTTCGCGCATGACCGCGGCGGTGATCCGCCTCTAGCGCCGGCGGTCGGGGCGGTCGGGTGTTTCCCGGCCCGCGCTGCGGCACAATGCGGCCGATGTCCACGCCCACCGATTCGGCCCGCCGGTCCCGCGACTGGCGCCGGCCGCTGCGCTACCTCTGGCGGATCCCCTTCCTGGTCCTGCACCTGGGCCTCGGGCTGCCGTTCACGGTGCTGATGATCAACCCGCTCAGCGCCCGCCTGGAGTGGCGGGGCGAGCGCCTGGACCACCGCGTCATCCGCTGGTGGCAGGGCGGGCTGATGCGCGTGTTCGGCTACCGCGTGCGCCGCTACGGCACGCCGCTGCCGGGCGCGGTGATGTTCGTGGCCAACCACGTCAGCTGGATGGACATCACCCTGATGCACAGCCAGCGCATGATGGGCTTCGTCGCCAAGGCCGAGATCTCCCGCTGGCCGCTGGTGGGCTGGCTGGCCAGCCGCGGCGGCACCATCTACCACCACCGCGGCAGCAACGATTCCCTGCACGGCGTCATGCACCAGATGGTGCAGCGGCTGCAGCAGGGCCAGGCGGTGGGCGTGTTCCCCGAGGGCCGTACCACCCGCGGCGACGAGGTCGGCACCTTCCACGCCCGCATCTTCCAGCCGGCGGCCGTGGCCGAGGTGCCGGCCCAGCCGGTGGCGCTCAAGTACGGCAGCCGCGGCGACGCCCAGACCATCATCGCCTTCGGCGAGCGCGAGAACTTCATGCAGAACTTCCTGCGCGTGCTGGGCGAGCCCGGGCGCGTGGCCGAAGTGCATTTCCTCGAACCGGTGGCGGCCAGCGGGGACGGCCGCCGGCGCATGGCCCAGGCCTGCCGCGAGCGCATCGTCGCCGCCATGGCCGCGCACTAGGCCCGCCGATGCGCGCCCACGACTACCGCCCGCCGCGCTGGCTGCGCAATCCGCACCTGCAGTCCGTGCTCAGCTCGATGCCGCTGCGACGCGCCGCCGGCGAGCGCGAACTGCGCCGCCTGGGCGCCGTGACCACGCCGCACGTGCTGGAAGTGGACGGCGGCGTGCGCCTGCAGGGCGTCCACACCGCCCTGCCCGCGCGCGACCCGCGCGGCCTGGTGCTGCTGCTGCACGGCTGGGAGGGCAGCAGCGAGTCGGGCTACATGCGCCACACGGCGGCCGAGCTGCTGCGCCAGGGCTTCGACGTGTTCCGGCTCAACTTCCGCGACCACGGCGACACCCACCACCTCAACGAAGACCTCTTCCACAGCTGCCGCCTGGCCGAAGTGGTGCAGGCGGCCGGCGAGGTCTCGCGCCGCTTCCCGCACGCGCCCTTCCTGGCGGCGGGTTTCTCCCTGGGCGGGAACTTCGCCCTGCGCCTCGCGCTGGCGGCGCCCGCGGCGGGCCTGCCGCTGGTGCACGCGGCCGCCGTCTGCCCGGCGATCGACCCGGCCGCGGTGCTGGTCGCGCTCGAGCAGGGCCTGCCGCTGTACCACTGGTACTTCATGAAGAAGTGGCGGCGCTCGCTGCAGCGCAAGCGCGCGCTGTTCCCGCACCGGCACGACTTCGACGACCGCGTGCTGGCCCTGGACATGCGCGGCCTCACCCGCTGGATGGTCGAACGCCACACCACGATGGCCGGCATCGAGGAGTACTTCGAAGGCTACAGCGTGGCCGGTGGCCGGCTGGCGGCCCTGCAGGTGCCGGTGAGCGTGCTGGCCGCGGCCGACGACCCGGTGATCCCGGCCGACGGGTTTCCCCGGCTCGGCCTGCCGGCGCATTCGAGCCTGGAAATCGCCCCGGCCGGCGGGCACTGCGGCTTCCTCGAGGGTGCCCACCTGCGCGGCTTCGCCGAACGCTGGGTCGCGGCCCGCCTGGACGCGGCGGCCCGGGCGGCCGAAGGCGCTACAATCGCGGCCTTTCCTTCCGCCTGACCCCTGCCGATGTCCACTGAAATCACCGAGGCCCTGCGCCGCGGCGACACCGCCGCCGCCCTTGCCGCCGCCCGTCGCCTGGCCGCCCAGCAGCCCGACAGCGCCGAGGCGCACCACCTGCTGGGCCTCTCGCTGCAGCGGTCCGGCGACCTGCCGGCGGCCGCGGCCGCGCTGGCGCGCGCGGTGGAACTGGCACCCGAGCACGCCGGCTACCCCTTCGCCCTGGCGAACCTGGCGATGAGCCTGGGCGCCCTCGACGTGGCCGAGAAGAATGCCCGCCTGGCCACCGCGCTGGACCCCAACCACCTGCCGGGCTACGTGCTGGCCGGCCAGGTCGCCCTGGCCCGGCGCGACCGCGCCACGGCCGCCGA
>JAYRTA010000393.1:0-2367 GCA_041919875.1 Arenimonas sp. | reverse complement strand
GCGCTTGCGGGCGGCCTTCTCGGCTTCCTTCTCCGCTTTCTTCTTCTGCTTGGCCAGCTCGCGCTGGCGCTTCTCGAACGAATAATTGGGCTTGGCCATGGGCGGGGTTCGCTGTGTGGATGGCCCGCAGTCTACGCGCCCGGCGCCCCCGCCGCCCGGCGGGCGCCGGCCGGGGCCTGCCGCGGCGCGCGCGGCGGGCGGATAATGCGGCCATGGCACGCACCCTCGCGCAGTGGCTGGACTACCAGCAGCAGGTACACCCCCGGTCCATCGACATGGGCCTGGAGCGCGTCGGTGCGGTCGCGCGCCGCCTGGGCATCGGCCGGCCGGGCCGGCACGTGATCACCGTCGGCGGCACCAATGGCAAGGGCTCGACGGTCGCCTTCCTGGAGGCGATGGCGCGCGCGGCCGGGCTCGCGGTCGGTGCCTACACCTCGCCGCACCTGCTGCGCTACAACGAGCGCGTGCGCCTCCTGGGCGAGCCCGCCACCGATGCCGCGCTCTGCGCCGCCTTCGAGGCCATCGAATCGGCGCGGGGCGAAACGCCGCTGACCTATTTCGAGTACGGCACGCTGGCGGCGCTGCGGCTGTTCGAGGCGGCCGGCCTGGACCTGGCCATCCTCGAGGTCGGCCTCGGCGGTCGCCTCGATGCCACGAACATCGTCGATCCCGACTGCGCGGTGATCACCACCGTCGACCTCGACCACCAGGACTACCTGGGCCCCGACCGCGAGCGCATCGGCGCCGAGAAGGCCGGGATCCTGCGCGCCGGCCGGCCGGCGGTGCTGGCCGAGAAGGACCCGCCCTCGTCGGTGCTGCGGCGGGCGTACGCGATCGGCGCGTTCGCGATCCGCGGCCATTCCGATTACCTGATCGACGACCTGGGCGAGGGGGCCTGGCGCTGGCGCGAGCCGGGTTACTCGGTGGACCTGCCTGCGCCGGCGCTGGCGGCCCCGGTGCAGCGGCAGAACGCCGCGGCGGCGATCGCCGCGCTGCGCGCGCTCGACCTGCCGGTGTCCGACCAGGCCCTGCGCCAGGGCGTGGCCACGGCCCGGGTCCCCGGACGCCTGCAAACCCTCGACGGGCGCCCCGGGCGCCTGCTCGACGTCGCCCACAATCCGCAGGGCGCGCGCCAGTTGGCCGACTGGCTGGCGGCGAATCCGGCGGGCCGCACGGTGGCGGTGTTCAGCGCGCTGGCGGACAAGGACCTGGCCGGGATCGTGGGGCCGGTGGCGGCCCACGCCGCCGCCTGGCACCTCGCGCCGATCACCGATGCCGGTCCGCGCGGGCTGCCCGCCGAGGCGCTCGCAGCCGGCGTCCGTGCCGCCCTGCCCGGGGCCTCGGTGCACCTGCATCCCGACCTCGACCAGGCCCTGGCCCGGGCGGCCACCGACGCCGGCCCCGATGGCCGGGTCCTGGTCTTCGGCTCCTTCCACACCGTCGCCGCCGCCCTTCGCTAGAAAACCGGCCCCCAAAACGGTTCCAGGTTCAATTCTTCCAAAACGGTTCCAGGTTGAATTCTCCTTCGACCCCCGGCGCCGGGCCGGCCCGGGGTGCCTGGCGCGGGCGGAACGCAATGCACGCTGAGCCCGCGGCCCGGGGCGGACCCCGTTGCCGGGGGCTTGCGCCTATAATTCGCGCACTTCTTCCGGCCGGACGATGCCCCCGATGGATTCCGCCCTGAAACAGCGCCTGATCGGCGCCGCCGTGCTGGTCGCCCTGGCGATGATCTTCCTGCCGATGCTGCTGCAGGAGCGCGAAGACGCCCGCGACGACGTTTCGCGCGTTCCGCTGGACATGCCCGAGGCGCCCGAGCGCGATTTCGAGACGCGCGAGCTGCCGCTGGCGGTGCCCGCGGCCCCGGCGGAGGGCGTCGCGGTGCTCGGCCCCGCGCCCGCCGCGCCCGACGATCCCAATGCCGTCGTGACGGTCGAGCCCGAGGGCGCGGCGCCGCGCACCGATTTCGAGCCCGCGCCCGGTGTGCAGGCGCCCGACGTCACCCGCGCCGTGGATGCCGCCACCGGACAGCCCCTGCCGCCGCCCGCCGCCGCGCCCACGCCCACGCCGGCGCCCGCGCCTG
This sequence comes from Arenimonas sp., assembly GCA_041919875.1. Classification (GTDB taxonomy): domain Bacteria; phylum Pseudomonadota; class Gammaproteobacteria; order Xanthomonadales; family Xanthomonadaceae; genus Arenimonas. The sequence goes on along the minus strand of JAYRTA010000393.1, from coordinate 287 downwards.
CGACCGCGGCGACGCCGCCCCCGGCACCGGCTCCCGCCGAGCCCCTGCCGGCCAGCGCCGCCGGTGGCCGCTGGGCCGTGAACGTGGGCAGCTTCTCCAACCTCGACAACGCCCGCGCCCTGGCGCAGCGACTGCGCGGCCAGGGCCTGCCGATCACCGTGGAAACCGTGGACGTCAACGGCAAGCCGGCCATGCGCCTGCGGGCCGGTCCCTACGCCGAACGCACGGTGGCCGAAGCCGCGCGCCTGCGCGTGCAGGCGGCCACCGGCAGCGGCGCCAGCGTGGTG
>JAYRTA010000392.1:0-2367 GCA_041919875.1 Arenimonas sp. | reverse complement strand
AGGTCGACCTCGCCAGCGGCAAGGTGACGATGTTCCCGGTGGACGGCGGCAAGGCCGGCTTCTCCGGCTTCCGCTACGCGCCGGACGGCCGGTCGGTGTACTTCGTCTCCGACGAGGGCACCGAGTTCCGCACCCTTCGCCACCACGATACGCGCACCGGCAAGCTCAGCTCGATCAGCGGTTCGATTCCCTGGGACGTGCAGGAGTTCACGCTCTCGGACGACGGCAGGCACCTGGCCTATTCGACCAACGAGGACGGCATCTCCAGGCTGCGCGTGATCACCGTGCCGGGCCATGCGGAAGTGAAGCTGCCCGAGCTGCCGATCGGCGTCCTGGGCGGCCTGGGCTTCTCGCCCGACGGCGGCCGCCTGGCGCTGACGCTCAACAGCGCCACCTCGCCCAGCGACGTCTACGTGATCGACCTGGCCCAGGCCTCGCTGGTGCGCTGGACCCAGAGCGAAGTCGGCGGCCTGGACGCCTCGCGCTTCCGCGCCCCGGAGCTGGTGCGCTACGAGACCTTCGACGAAGTGGACGGCAAGCGCCGCACCATCCCGGCCTTCTACTACCGCCCCGAGGGCGCCGGCCCGTTCCCGGTGGTGATCAACATCCACGGCGGCCCGGAGGCGCAGTCCTTCCCGTCCTTCAATCCCTCGGTGCAGTTCATGCTCGACGAACTGCGGGTGGCGGTGCTGGTGCCCAACGTGCGCGGTTCGTCCGGCTACGGCAAGAGCTACCTGCAGCTGGACAACGGCATGCTGCGCGAGGACTCGGTCAAGGACATCGGCGCTTTGCTGGACTGGATCGGCAAGCAGCCCGAGCTCGACGCCTCGCGCGTGGGCGTGATGGGCGGCAGCTACGGCGGCTACATGGTGCTGGCCAGCCTGATGCACTACAGCGACCGCATCCGCGCCGGCATCGACGTGGTCGGCATCTCGCACTTCGGCACCTTCCTGAAGAACACCGAGAGCTACCGCCGCGACCTGCGCCGCGCCGAGTACGGCGACGAGCGCGACCCGGCGATGGCCGCCTTCCACGACCGGATCGCGCCGCTCAACAACGCCGCGCGCATCACCAGCCCGCTGTTCGTGGCCCAGGGCTTCAACGACCCGCGCGTGCCCTGGACCGAGGCCGAGCAGATCGTGAAGGCCGTGCGCGGCAACGGCGGCGACGTCTGGTACCTGATGTACAAGGACGAGGGCCACGGCTTCCGCAAGAAGTCCAACAGCGACTACTTCGGCGCAGCGTCCGCCCTGTTCTGGCAGAAATACCTCATCGGCGAGTGACCGGTTGCGTCGCGGTCCGAAAGAGCCCGGGCGACCGGGCTCTTTCTTTTCGCCGCGGATGGACGCGGAAAGAGCGGATCAGGGCCGATAAAGCCAATCGGAGGGGATCTTCGCGGCAGGGGACCGCGAAAGCGTTCCGGGGAGGAGGTCGGCCCTTTCCCGTGTGTTCCCGTGTTCATCCGTGGCAAAAAACCGAAACCGCCTTATCCGCGTGCATCCGCGTGAATCCGTGGCCAAAACCTAAGCCTGCGGCACGAACTCCAGGGCGGGCGGCGCGGGGGCGGCGGGCATCAGCCAGTGGTCGGCCAGCAGGAAGGCGAACAGGGCCATCAGGTAGACGATGGAGTAGTTGAAGACGCGCATGGCGAAGAACTCGTCCGGCGGGTCGAGCAGGCGGATGGCGTAGTAGAGGAAGACCGCGCCGAGCACCAGGGCGCCACCGAGGTAGAACACGCCGCTCATGCCGGTGACGAAGGGCAGCATCGTCACCACCACCAGCAGCACCGTGTAGAACAGGATCTGCCAGCGGGTGTAGGTGACCCCGTACACCACCGGCAACATCGGGATCATCGCCTTGGCGTAGTCCTCGCGCCGGAAGATCGCCAGCGCCCAGAAATGCGGCGGCGTCCACACGAAGATGATCAGCACCGCCAGCAGCGCGTAGGGATGCACGCCCCAGGGCTCGACGAAGCCCTGCACCGCCGCCCAGCCCAGCGCCGGCGGCGCCGCGCCGGCCAGGCCGCCGATGACGATGTTCTGCGGCGTGGCGCGCTTGAGCCAGCCGGTGTAGACGATGGCGTAGCCGATCAGCGAGGCGAAGGTGAGCAGGGCCGTGAAGCCGTTCACGCGCCACCACAGGATCACCATCGAGGCCGCGCCCAGCGCCAGCGCGAAGGCCAGCACCTGGCCGGGCCGCAGCGATCCCGTGGCCAGCGGCCGGTGCTGGGTGCGCGCCATCAGCACGTCGATGCGCTGGTCGAGCAGGTGGTTGATCGCCGCCGCCGACGCCGCCGCCAGCCAGATGCCCAGGGCGCCCAGCGCCAGCCGTTCCCAGGGCCAGGGCTGGCCGGGTTCGATGGCCAGG
>JAYRTA010000391.1:0-2377 GCA_041919875.1 Arenimonas sp. | reverse complement strand
CCCCCGGGCCGGGCGGCCGCGGCCGGGGGGCGCGGGGGGGGGGGGGGGCAGGGCGGTAGTGAATAGGAAGCCGCAGCGCCTGGGAAGCCCACCCCTCGCCCGGCGCCGGCCGCCCTGCCTACACTGCCGCATGCCCCTGCGACCCGCCCGGCCCGCCGACCTGCCCGACCTGCTCGCGCTGGAGGCGCTGTTTCCCGGCGACCGCCTGTCCTCCCGGCAGTTCCGCCGGCACCTGGGCAATGCCCGGGCGCGGCTGCGGGTCGTGGCCGAGGGCGGCCGGGTGCGGGGCTACCACCTGCTGTTCCTGCGCCAGGGCAGCGACTGGGCGCGGCTGTATTCGATCGCCGTGGACCCCTCGGCCCGCGGCCAGGGCCTGGGCCGCCGCCTGCTCGCCGACGCCGAGCGCCAGGCGCGCGCGGCCGGTCGCGGCGGCCTGCGCCTGGAAGTACGCCAGGACAACGCCCCGGCGATCGCCATGTACGAAGCCTCCGGCTACCGGCGCATCGCCGCCCTGCCGGCCTACTACGCCGACGGCGGCGCGGGCTGGCGCTACGCGCGCCGCTGGCGCCGACCATGACTTTGGGCCTAGGCCGGACCCCGCGGGGCCCGTGCTAGGGTCGGGCGCTCGCTCCAACCCGAGGCCCCACCCATGCGCAAGACCGCCCTGGCCTGGCTGATCGCCGCCGCCGCCGCCCCCGCCGTCCTGGCCCAGACCCCGACGATGCACACCCTGCCCGACGACCCCTACCTGTGGCTCGAAGACGTCGAGGGCGACCGCGCCCTGGATTGGGTGCGCGCCCGCAACGCCCAGTCCGAGGCCGCGCTGGCCAAGGACCCGGGTTTCGAGGCCCTGCGCACCGACCTGCTGGCCATCCTCGATTCCAACGCCCGCATCCCCTACGTCTCGAAGATGGGGGACTACTACTACAACTTCTGGCGCGACAAGCAGAACCCGCAGGGCGTCTGGCGCCGCACCACCCTGGCCGAGTACCGCAAGGCCGAGCCCGCCTGGGAAGTGCTGCTCGACATCGACGCCCTGGGCAAGGCCGAGGGCGTGAACTGGGTCTGGGGCGGCGCCAGCTGCCTGCGCCCCGAGTACGACCGCTGCCTGGTCGCGCTGTCGCGCGGCGGCGCCGACGCCACCGTGACCCGCGAGTTCGACGTCTCCGACCGCGCCTTCGTCAAGGGCGGCTTCGAGCGTCCCGAGGCCAAGGGCTCGGTCGGCTGGATCGATATCGACACCGTCTACGTCGCCACGGACTTCGGGCCCGGCAGCATGACCGACTCCGGCTACGCACGCGTGGCCAAGCGCTGGAAGCGCGGCACCCCGATGTCGGCCGCGAGCACGGTGTTCGAGGGCGAGAAGTCCGACATCTCGATCGGCGCCTGGCATGACGACACCCCCGGCTTCGAGCGCGACTGGGTCTACCGCGGGCTGACCTTCTACACCAACGAACTGCACCTGGTCGGTGCCGACGGCAAGCTCACCAAGCTCGACCTGCCCGACGGCGCGCAGAAGGGCGCCTACCGCGAGTGGCTGAGCGTGGAGCTGCGCCAGCCCTGGTCCGTGGGCGGCAAGGACTACGCCGCCGGTTCGCTGCTGGCGATCAAGCTCGACGATTTCCTGGCCGGTGGCCGCGACTTCGACGTGCTGTTCGAGCCCGCCGCCAACACCTCGCTGGCCAGCAGCGGCACCACCCGCGACTACGTCATCCTGAACGTGCTCGAGGACGTCAAGAACCGCATCTACGTGCTCAAGCACGGCCCGGACGGCTGGAGCCGCGAGCCGCTGGTGGGCGCGCCCGCCTTCGGCACCGTCAGCATCGGCGCGGTGGATGCGGAGGAATCGAACGAATACTTCATGACCGTCGCCGACTACCTCACCCCGACCTCGCTGCTGATGGGCGAAATCGGCAAGGCGCCGGAAGTGCTCAAGCAGCTGCCGGCTTTCTTCGACGCCTCGCCCTACCGCATCGAACAGCAGTTCGCGACCAGCAAGGACGGCACCCGCGTCCCGTACTTCATGGTCTCGCGCAAGGACATCGCGCTCGACGGCGACAACCCGACCCTGCTCTACGGCTACGGCGGTTTCGAAGTCTCGCTCACTCCCTCGTACTCGGCGGGCGTGGGCAAGGCCTGGCTGGCCGACGGCGGCGTCTACGTGGTGGCCAACATCCGCGGCGGCGGCGAATACGGGCCGCGCTGGCACCAGGCGGCGCTCAAGGAGAACCGCAACAAGGCCTACGAGGACTTCGCGGCGGTGGCCGAGGACCTGATCGCCCGCAAGGTCACCCGGCCGGCGCGCCTGGGCATCCAGGGCGGCAGCAACGGCGGCCTGCTGATGGGCAACATGACCGTGATGTATCCGCAGCTGTTA
>JAYRTA010000390.1:0-2398 GCA_041919875.1 Arenimonas sp. | reverse complement strand
GACCTGCCGCCCTGGCGCGAGCCCGGCGCCTTCCGCATCGCCAGCCGCGACGTGCGTCCGCATCCCAGCGCCCCGGGCGCCCTGCTGGTGACCACCAGTTTCCGCAACGATGCCCGCTGGCCCCAGCCCTGGCCCCTGGTGGAAGTGGCCCTGCACGACATCGACGGCCAGGCCCTGGGCCTGCGCCGGTTCACCCCGATCGAGTACCTGGGCGCACCGCCGGCCACGCCGATGATCGCGCCGGGGCAGTCGGCCAGCGCCACCCTGGAGATCCTCGATCCCGGCAAGCGCGCGGTGGCCTTCACCTTCGACTTCCACTGACGCCGGGCCGCGTCGCGGTCGCACCCCGGCCGCCCTTGGCGTAGACTTGCCCCCCCGCCGCGGACCGGCGGGCCCGCAGGGAAGCGGACAGAACGCCTCCGGAGCCGACCGAAGTGAATGCCCTGCCCGCGCGCGCGGACGCCAACGCCCCCACCCCCACGGGACACACGCCGCTGCGCGACCACGTCGCCCGCTCGGTGCGCCGCTACCTGCACGACTTCAACGGCAACGACCCCGACGACCTGTACGAGGTCGTGCTGCGCGAAATCGAAATGCCGCTGTTCGCCGAAGTGATGCGCCACTGCGACGGCAACCAGAGCCGCGCCGCGGCCTGCCTGGGCATCAATCGCGCCACCCTGCGCAAGAAGCTGAAGTCGTACGGGTTGGCGTGAGATGGGGGTCTTGACGCGGATTGACGCGTCAAAAAGGCCACCCTCCCCCGGTATAATCGCAGCCCCGAAACGAGGTGCCCGATGACCGCCGACCGCCAGCCCGTGCGCCGGGCGCTGCTTTCCGTTTCCGACAAGACCGGCGTGGTCGACCTGGCCCGCGAACTGCACGCGCTGGGCGTGGACCTGCTCAGCACCGGCGGCACCGCCAAGGCCCTGCGCGAGGCCGGCCTGCCCGTGCGCGACGTCAGCGAGGTCACCGGTTTCCCGGAAATCATGGACGGCCGGGTCAAGACCCTGCACCCGAAGATCCACGGGGGCCTGCTCGGCCGCGAGGGCGTGGACGACGCGGTGATGGCCGAACACGGCATCGCGCCGATCGACCTGCTGGTGGTCAACCTCTATCCCTTCGTGCAGACGGTGTCGAAGCCGGGCTGCACGTACGACGACGCCATCGAGAACATCGACATCGGCGGCCCGGCCATGCTGCGCGCCACGGCCAAGAACCACGCGCGCACCAGCGTCGTGGTCGACCCGGCCGACTACGGCGCACTGCTCGACGCCCTGCGCGCCGGCGGCACGACCGCCGCCATGCGCCGCGCCTGGGCCGCCCAGGCCTACGCGCACACCGCCGCCTACGATGGGCAGATCGCGATGTGGTTGTCCGCGCGCGCCGAAGCCCCGGCGCAGCCGGAAGCCTGGCCGAAGACCTTTCACGCCTCGCTGTCGCTGGCGTCATCGCTGCGCTACGGCGAGAACCCGCACCAGCGCGGCGCGCTCTACGTCGAGGCCGGCGCCGGCGAGGGCATCGTCGCCACCGCGCGCTTCCTGCAGGGCAAGGAGCTGAGCTACAACAACCTGGCCGACGCCGATGCCGCGCTCGAGTGCGTGAAGGCCTTCGATGCACCCGCCTGCGTCATCGTCAAGCACGCCAATCCCTGCGGCGTGGCCGTGGCGGCGAACCTGATGGACGCCTACGACCGCGCCTACGCGGTCGACCCGACTTCGGCCTTCGGCGGCATCATCGCCTTCAACCGCGAGCTCGACGCCGCCACCGCGACCGAGATCCTCAAGCGCCAGTTCGTCGAGGTGGTGATCGCGCCGGCCATCGCCGCCGACGCCCTGCCGCACTTCGCGAAGAAGCCGAACGTGCGCGTGCTGGCCTGCGGCGCCCTGCGTCCCGCCGGCGGACTGGAGTACAAGCGCATCGCCGGCGGCCTGCTGGTGCAGGACGCCGACACCGACGCGCTGCGCGCCGCCGACCTGAAGGTGGTCTCGAAGGTGGCGCCGTCGGAAGACCAGCTGCGCGACCTGCTGTTCGCCTGGAAGGTGGCGATGTACGTCAAGTCCAACGCCATCGTCTATGCGCGCGACCTGCAGACGGTCGGCATCGGCGCCGGCCAGATGAGCCGCGTGGTGAGCGCGAAGATCGCCGGCCTCAAGGCCGAGGAAGCGGGCCTGGCGGTGCCGGGCTCGGTGATGGCCTCCGACGCCTTCTTCCCCTTCCGCGACGGCATCGACGCGGCCGCCAAGGCCGGCATCGCCGCGGTCATCCAGCCCGGCGGCTCGATGCGCGACGCCGAGGTCATCGCCGCCGCCGACGAGCACGGCATGGCCATGGTCTTCACCGGCCGCCGCCACTTCCGCCACTGAGGCCACCGCCATGACGCCGCCCCGGCCCCGCCCAC
>JAYRTA010000389.1:0-2400 GCA_041919875.1 Arenimonas sp. | reverse complement strand
GTCGGCGACTCGCTGGGCATGGTCTGCCAGGGCCACGACAGCACCCTGCCGGTGACGGTGGACGACATCGCCTACCACGTGGGCTGCGTCGCCCGCGGACTGCAGTCGGCCCTGCTGGTGGCCGACCTGCCGTTCCAGGCCGATGCCAGCGCCGAGCGTGCGCTGGAGGCCTCCACGCGCTTCCTGCAGGCCGGCGCCGCGATGGTCAAGCTCGAGGGCGCCGGCCACAAGCTGGCGGTGATCCGGCACCTGCATGAGCGCGAGATCCCGGTCTGCGCGCACCTGGGCCTGACGCCGCAATCGGTGCTGCGGCTGGGCGGCTATCGCGTGCAGGGTCGCGAAGAGGCCGCGGCCAAGCAATTGCTCGACGACGCCCGCGCGGTGGCCGAGGCAGGCGCCGACCTGCTGGTGCTCGAATGCGTGCCGGCCTCGCTGGCCGCGCGCATCACCCGCGAGATCGCCATCCCGACCATCGGCATCGGCGCCGGCGCCGGGTGCGACGGACAGATCCTGGTGCTGCACGACATGCTCGGCCTGGACAGTGGCCATCGCCGGCCGCGCTTCGTGAAGGATTTCCTCGCCGAGGGCGGCTCGGTGCTGGGCGCCTTCCAGGCCTACGCCGCGGCGGTGCGCGAGGGCGGATTCCCCGGCCCCGAAAACGGATACGACTGAATGCAGACCCACACCACCCTCGCCGCGCTGCGCGCGCAGCTGCGGCACTGGCGGCGCGAGGGCGCCAGCGTCGGTTTCGTGCCGACCATGGGCAACCTGCACGCCGGCCACCACGCGCTGGTGGAGCTGGCGCGCAAGCATGCCGACAAGGTGGTGGCCAGCATCTTCGTCAATCCGACCCAGTTCGGGCCCAACGAGGACTACGGGCGCTACCCGCGCACGCCGGAGTCGGACATCCACGGCCTGCAGGAACGGGGCTGCGACGCGCTGTTCCTGCCCGACGTCGACCAGATGTATCCCTTCGGCACCATGGGCTGCGTGCAGATGCACGTGCCGGGCATCACCGACATCCTCTGCGGCGCGCACCGGCCCGGCCATTTCAACGGCGTGGCGACCGTGGTCGCGCGCCTGTTCAACATGGTGCAGCCGGACCTTGCGGTGTTCGGGCGCAAGGACTACCAGCAGTTGCAGGTGATCCGCTACATGGCGCGCGAGATGAGCTTCCCGGTCGAGATCGTGCCGGCGCCGACCCTGCGCGAGGCCGATGGCCTGGCCATGAGTTCGCGCAACCAATACCTCGACGCGGAGCAGCGGCGCACGGCGGCGCGCATCTTCGAGGTACTGCGCCTGATGCGCGACGCGGCGCGGCAGGGCCTGCCGGTCGCGGGCATCGAGGACGAGGCGAGGTCGCGCCTGGAGGCCGCCGGGTTCGTGGTCGATTACGCCGAGGTCCGGCGCGCCGACCTGGGCCGGGCGCGATCGCCGGGCGAGGCCGGACTGCTGGCGCTGGTGGCGGCGCGCCTGGGCCGCACCCGGCTGATCGACAACCTCGAATTCGACGCGCCGTGACCGGACCGGACGCATGCTGATCGACGCCTCGGCCTGGGACCTGCTGCGCGGCCATGGGCAGCGCCTGGCGGCGACGCCGCTGTCCACGCTCGTGGCGGCCGAGCCCGGCCGGGTGGCGGCGCATTCGTTGACGGTCGGGCCCCTGCATGCAAGCTTCGCGCGCCAGCACGTGGACGCGGCCGCCTGGTCCGCCCTGCTGGCGCTGGCGGAGGCCGCCGACGTGCGCGGTGCCCTGGCCTCCCTGTTCGAGGGCGAGCAGGTCAATGCCACCGAGCATCGCGCCGCGCTGCATACCGCCCTGCGCGGCGACGTGGGCAGCGGCCCGGTGGCGCGTGCGGCGCGCGACGAGGCCCTGGCCGCGCGGGCGCGCATGGATGAGCTGCACGCGATGCTCGCCGCGGGGCCGGTCACCGACATCGTCCACGTGGGCATCGGCGGCAGCGACCTGGGCCCGCGCCTGGTCGTGGACGCGCTGCGCGAGGCCGGGGAGGGACGGTTCCGCGTGCACTTCCTGTCGAACGTGGACGGCAGCGCCGCGCACCGCATCCTCGCCGGGCTCGACCCGGCCCGCAGCGCCGGCCTGCTGGTCTCCAAGAGTTTCGGCACCCAGGAAACCCTGCTCAACGGCCGCATCCTGCGCGAATGGCTGGGCGACGATGCACGGCTGTTCGGGATCACCGCGCATCCCGCGCGCGCGGCCGGCTTCGGCATCGACCCCGCCCGCGTGCTGCCGATGTGGGACTGGGTCGGCGGGCGGTTCTCGCTGTGGTCGGCGGTTGGCTTCGTGGTGCAGTTGGCCATTGGCCGCGCGAACTTTGATCACCTGCTGGCCGGCGCGGCGTTGATGGACGCCCATGTGCGTGCGGCGCCCGCGGCCGG
>JAYRTA010000388.1:0-2401 GCA_041919875.1 Arenimonas sp. | reverse complement strand
CACCGGCGGCATCGCGCCGAACATGCTCGGTTGGCTCAAGCCTTTCGCCGGCAAGCTCAGCTGGCCCTGGGAAGTCCACAAGCACCGCATCGTCACGCGTGCGGTGCACGAGGCGGGTTCGCGCATCTGCCTGCAGCTGCTGCACGCGGGGCGCTACGCCGCGCACCCGCTGCTGGTGTCGGCCTCGCGCATCAAGGCGCCGATCAGCCCGCTGACGCCGCGGGCGCTGAGCGCCTGGGGTGTCGAGCGCCAGGTCCGGGCCTTCGTGAACAGCGCGAAGCTCGCCCGCGAGGCCGGCTACGACGGCGTCGAAGTGATGGGCTCGGAGGGCTACCTGATCAACCAGTTCCTGTCCGCGCGCACCAACCAGCGCAAGGACGACTGGGGCGGGACGCCTGAAAAACGGATGCGCTTCGCGGTCGAGATCGTGCGCCGCATCCGCGAGACGGTGGGTCCGGATTTCATCCTCATCTACCGGCTGAGCATGCTCGAGCTGGTGGAAGGCGGCGCGGCCTGGGACGAGATCGTGCTGCAGGCCAAGGCCATCGAGGCCGCCGGCGCCACGATCATCAACACCGGCATCGGCTGGCACGAGGCGCGGGTGCCGACCATCGCCACCTCGGTGCCGCGCGCGGCCTTCGCCGGCGTCACCGCCAAGCTCAAGCCGCACGTGTCCCTGCCGCTGGTGGCGACCAACCGCATCAACATGCCGGAAGTGGCCGAGGAGATCCTGGCCCGCGGCCAGGCCGACCTGGTGTCGATGGCGCGGCCGCTGCTGGCCGACCCGCAATGGCTCAACAAGGCGCGCGAGGGCCGGCGCGACGAGATCAACACCTGCATCGCCTGCAACCAGGCCTGCCTGGACCACGTCTTCGTCAACAAGAAGGCCTCGTGCCTGGTGAACCCGCGCGCCTGTGCCGAAACCGAACTGGTCTACCGGCCGACGACCGCCGCCAAGCGCATCGCGGTGGTCGGCGCCGGCCCGGCCGGCCTGGCCTGCGCCAGCGTCGCGGCCGAGCGCGGCCACCAGGTGACCCTGCTCGACGCCGCGACCGAGATCGGCGGCCAGTTCAACCTGGCCAAGCGCATCCCGGGCAAGGAAGAGTTCCACGAGACCCTGCGCTATTTCGGCAAGCGCCTGCAGCTGGCCGGGGTGGAACAGCGCCTGGGCCAGCGGGTATCCAGCCAGGACCTTCTGGCCGGGGGCTGGGACGAGGTGGTGCTCGCCACCGGCATCCGACCGCGGCAGGTGGCCTTCCCGGGCGCCGACGATGCCCGGGTGCTGGGCTACCTCGACGTGCTGGCCGGGCGGGTCGTGCCCGGCAAGCGCGTGGCCATCATCGGCGCCGGCGGCATCGGCTTCGACGTGGCCGAGTTCCTCGTGCACGCCGGTGAGTCGAGCAGCCTGGACACCGGCCGCTGGATGGCCGAATGGGGCGTGGCCCCCGACTTCGCGCCCCCAGGCGGCCTGGCGCGACCCCGCCCCGAGCCCCCTGCCCGCGAGCTCTGGCTGCTCCAGCGCAGTCCCGGCAAGCCCGGGGCGCGCCTGGGCAAGACCACCGGCTGGATCCACCGCGCCGCGCTCAAGGCCAAGGGCGTGCAGGCCTGGGGCGGCGTCGAGTACCTAGGCATGGAGGCCGGCGGCCTGCGCATCCGGGTCGAAGGCGAAGAGCGCCTGTTGCCGGTGGACCACGTGGTCGTCTGCGCGGGGCAGGAGCCGCTGCGGGAGCTCCTCGAGCCCCTGCAGGCGGCCGGGAAGCCGGTGCACCTGATCGGTGGCGCGGACGTCGCCGCCGAGCTCGATGCCAAGCGCGCCATCGACCAGGGCAGCCGGCTCGCGGCCGCGCTCTGAGCCGGCCCCGAGTCTTTACTCGAAACAAAATCAATCACTTGGCGCTTGGCGTTCAGGGAAGGTTGGGGCACCGCCCGTAGGATGCGCGCCTGTTCCAGCCGCCGGGCCCCACCCCGCCGGCCCCACGGTCCCGCCTGCATGGCTTGGCGGGGATTCCGGAAGGCGCCCACCCACCCCGCCGCCCGCCCGGAATGCGAGCCCCGCTCGTCCATCCCTAGAACGCCAGGCCGCTGGCGCCTCCCCTCCCCGTGTTTTCCCCTCGGGGCCCGCAGATGCACGCGGGCGAGGCACCTCGGCGCAACGGAGCAAGGAGTTCCGCCATGAAGTTGTCCTTCATCCTGTGGCTTGCCCAGGTGCTGCCCCAGCCGGTCGCCGACCCGATGTGCCTGGCGACGACGGTCTACCTGGAAGCCCGGGACCAGTCCGAGCTGGGCCAGCGCGCGGTCGCCGAAGTGGCCCTGCGCCGGCGCGACAGCGGCCAGTGGGGCGAGTCGGTCTGCGAGGTCGTCACGGCCCGCCGGCAGTTCGCGCCCGGCATCGTGCACCCGG
>JAYRTA010000387.1:0-2405 GCA_041919875.1 Arenimonas sp. | reverse complement strand
GACGAGACCGGCACGAACAGCAGGTGCACCAGCAGCGGCCCCAGCAGGGCGATCACCGACCAGCGCCAGCCGAAGCGCAGCACCGCGGCGTAGGCCACGCCCGAAGCGGGCCAGGCCAGGGCGACGTCGCCCGGCCCACCCAGCAGCACGGTCGAGTACGCGCCGGCGGCGACGTACAGGCCCAGCAGGGCGACGAAGACCAGGACGCGGGGCCAGGGCGGGCGCATGCCGGCCAGCATAGGCGCGCGCCCGGTGCGCGGCTAGGCTCGGCGGCCCAGGCCGGCCGAGGTGATCAGGTCCAGGCGCGGGTCGCGCGGCAGCGCCGCCGGGTCCTGGCGCAGCGATTCGAGCGCGGCCTCCAGGCCCACGCCGCCGCGCGGGCGGTACAGGGCCCAGCCGTCCCGGCCGTTGGCCTTGACGTGGTAGAGGGCGCGGTCGGCCAGTTCCACCATCTGTTCCCAGCCCATCTGGCCGCGGCCTTCGCGCGACAGCGGGCACTCGACGAAGCCGATGGAGCAGGTCAGGTGCAGGGGCTCGGACAGGCCGACGTCGAAGCGGTTGCGCGCCACCGCCTCGCGGATGCGCTCGCCCAGCACCGGCACGTGCCGGTTGGGCATCGGCCGGAACACCACCAGGAATTCCTCGCCGCCCCAGCGCGCGATGTAGTCGCCGGTGCGCACCAGGGTGCCGAGCACCTTGGCGAACTGCTGCAGCACGCGGTCGCCGACGCCGTGGCCATGGCGATCGTTGACCTGCTTGAAGTGGTCGATGTCCACCAGCGCGAACACCATCACCTCCGGCGGCCCGCCGTGGCGCAGCGCCTCGCGGTCGTAGAAGGCGATGTCGGCCGGGATCTGGCTGGCCAGGTAGCGGCGGTTGCGCAGGCCGGTGAGCGGGTCGGTCTGGCTGGCTTCCTCCAGGCGCTGGTTGGCGGCGGCCAGGGCCTCGGTGCGCTGGTTCACCAGTTGCTCGAGCGCGTCGCGCTGGCGCAGGTAAGCGCCGCGCTGGTAGCGGTAGCCCGCGTACACCAGGCTGGCCGCCACGGTCGCCAGCAGCAGGTAGAACAGCGGCGTTTCGTGGAAGTGCGGTGGCACGGTGAAGCCCAGCTGCGCCGCCGCCTCGCCCCAGACGCCGGCGTTGTTGGCGCCCTGGGCTTCGAACACATAGGCGCCCGGCGGCAGGTTGGTGTAGATCGCGCTGCGCCGCATCGGGTCGCCGAGCGTGCGCCAGTCCGGGTCGTAGCCGACGAGGCGGTAGCGCAGGTCGGTGCTGGTGGGCTCCTGCAGGCTCAGCACCGTGAACTCGAATTCGATGTCGCGCTCGCCCAGCGGCAGGGTCCAGCCGGCGCCGGCGTCGGCCGGGCGCCAGTCCTCGCCGACGCGCACGCGCTCGACCACGGTGCGCGGCGGCACCGGGTTGCGGACGATCTCGCGCATGGCCAGGGCCACCAGGCCATCGCGCGAGGGCAGCCAGAGCTCGTCGCCGAAATGGAAACCCTTGGCGTTGCCGGCGCCGTTGCAGCAATAGCCCTTCTGGCCGCCGAAGCGGTCGCCGCGTTCGTTGAGCAGCATCTCGCCGCGCACGCGGCTGCGCCGCCCGGCGATGTATTCGTCCAGGTCGGCCAGCGGCACGCGCAGGATGCCGCGGATGCCGGCCACCCACAGGTAGCCTTCCGGGTCGTCGCTGATGAAGAAGGCCGAGTTGACCGGCATGCCCTCGGCGCGGCCGAAGCCGTGCCAGCGCTGGCCGTCGAACACGTGGACCTCGCCCGAGAGCGCGCCCACGACCCAGCGGCCATCGGTCAGCTCGTGGATGGCGGTGATGTCCAGCCCCGGCGGCAGGCCGGCATCCTCGCCCAGCGGCAGCAGGCGTTCGCCGTCGATCTGGTAGAGGCCCGACTGGGTGCCCAGCAGCAGGCGGCCATCGCGGGTCTGGTGCAGCACGCGCGTGCGCGGGTCGCGCAGGCCGTGGTGGTCGAGCGCGAGCAGGCCGTCGCGGGTCAGCCGGAACAGGCCGCCGGCGGTGGCGAACCAGAGCGCGCCGCGGCGGTCGCGCAACATGCCGTTGACCTGCAGGCTGCGCAGCGGCGCCAGTTCCGGCGGCTGCTCGAGCTGCTCGCCTTGCAGCACGGCGACGCCGCGGCGGGTGCCGATCCAGACCCGGCCATCCTCGGCCAGCAGGGTGTAGGCATTGGGATGCGGCAGGTCCTCGCCGGCCACCACCTGGCGGAAGCGGCCGGCCTCCATCAGCCACAGGCCATCGTTGGCGCCGGCCCACAGGCGCCCGTCGGGGCCGCGCGTGGTGGACCAGAGCATGCGGTCGGCCAGGCCCTCGCGCGTGCTGTAGCGCCGGGTCCAGCCGTTCCAGAACCGCGAGAGTCCTTCCCACTGGCTGCCCAGCCAGAG
>JAYRTA010000386.1:0-2410 GCA_041919875.1 Arenimonas sp. | reverse complement strand
CATCGCCGCCACCGCCAGCGAGATCGTCGACCGCATCAACCGCCTGCTCAGCGACGAGAACGTCAACCGCGTCACGCGCACGCTCGACCAGCTCGACCAGGTGACCGGCGCCATCGCCTCGGAGCGCGAGGAGCTCGCGGCCCTGGTACGCAATGCCCGCGAGGCCAGCGAACGGCTCAACCAGACCCTGGCCAGCGCCGATCGCACGATCCAGGGCCTGGACCAGAACCTGGTGCAGCAGCTGCCGCAGATCGTCGCCCGCCTCGACCGCACCCTGGCCTCGCTGGAATCGGCCGGCAAGAACGCCGACGCCATCCTCGGCGAGAACCGCGAGGCCATCGGCGAGTTCGCCAACGATGGCCTGGGCCAGGTCGGCCCGACCCTGCGCCAGCTGCGCGGCCTGATCCGCGAGCTCGACGGCCTGGTGGACCGCCTGGAAAACAATCCCGCCGGCACCCTGCTGGGCAAGGAACAGCCCGAGGAGTTCGAACCATGAAGCATGCCCTGACCCTGTGCGCCGCCCTGCTGCTGTCGGCCTGCTCGATCGGCGGGCCCAAGATCGCCGTGCAGGTGTTCGATCCGGCCGTGGCCGCGTCCCCGGCGCCGGCCGGGCCGGCGCTGGACTGGTCGATCACGGTCGCGACTCCGCAGGCCAATGCCCTGGTCGACTCCGACCGCATCGCCGTGCGGCCCGCGCCCGACCTGCTGCAGACCTACAAGGGCGCGCGCTGGGCCGACACCGGCCCCGAGTTGCTGCAGACCGCCCTGGTGCGCGCCTTCGAGGACAGCGGGCGCTTCGCCGGCGTCACCCGTGCCGGCGCCAGCGGCCGCCGCGGCGACGTCGCCCTGTTTTCGGAGCTGCGGCACTTCGAAACCCACTACCGCGGCGGCGAGCCGGTGGTCGTGGTCGAACTGCAGGCGCGCCTGGTCGGCCGCGACGGCCGCATCGCCACCCGCCGCTTCCGCGAGGAGGCCACGCCGGCCACGCCCCATGTCGAGGCCGTCGTGCAGGCCTTCGGCCAGGCGATGTCCTCGCTCTCGGCGGACGTGCGCGACTGGGCACTGGCCGAAGGTGCGTCCGCGGCGCCCTGAGGCCGGCCGGTTGCCCTGGCCGGGCGGCCGCCGCGCGGCTCAGCCCGGGCCGACGAGGCGGCGGAAGGTGAGGTTGATGCGCGGCCCGACCGGGCGCGCGGTCCTGTTGAGCGCGTGCTGCCAGTGCGACTGCAGGTCGCCGGCCATCACCAGCAGGCTGCCGTGCGCCAGGTCGATGGCGGCCTTGCGCCCGCGTTCGCGGCGGTGGCGCAGCACGAAGCGCCGGGTCGCACCCAGGCTGAGCGAGGCGATCACCGGGCGCGGGCCCAGCTCGGGCTCGTCGTCGGCGTGCCAGCCCATGTGGTCGGCGCCGTCGCGGTAGAGGTTGGCCAGCACGCTGTTCATCGCCACGCCCGCCGCCGCGTCCACGCGCGGGCGCAGGGCCTGCAGCACCGGCGGCCAGGGCCGCGGCTCGAAGCGCGTGCGCGAGTAGGTGTAGGCCAGGCCCGGGTCGCCGATCCAGCAGCTGCGCCGCGGCGAATCCACCACGCGCCCGAACATGCGGATCCGGTGCGTCTCCCACCGCACCTCCTCCATCACCCGCTCGAACAGCCCGTCCGCCTCGGCCCGCCCCAGCCAGCCTGGCGCGTACCTCACCTCGCCCTCACCGAGGTCGCAGGTCTGGAAAAGCGTCTTGGCCACGGATTGACGCGGCCGAAAAGACGTTCAAACCCCGGCGTCGATGACGGCGGCGAGGACCTGGCCGAGTTCGAGCAGGCGCAGGTCGGCCCCCGGCGCGCCCACCAGCTGCAGCCCCAGCCCGCCCGTGAGCGGCAGGCTCAGCGCCGGGCAGCCGGCCAGGGAGGCCAGGGCCGGAAGGTCGGCGAGGTTGGCGGGCTCTTCGGCACCCCAGGCCGGCGGCGGCGCGGCCACCGTCGGCAACAGCAGCACGTCGTGCTGCTCGAACAGGCGGCGCACCTGCACCACGTAGCCATCCAGCCGGCGGTGCGCGCGCGCGGCGTCGGCGGCGGTCTTGCGGTTGGCGAAATCGAGCAGCCCGCGCAGGCGCGGCGAGGCACCGCCCAGGCGCGCCTCGTGCGCGGCCAGGATTTCGGCTTCCATCAGCAGCAGGGCCGCGCGCCGGGTGGCGGCGATCTCCAGCGGCGCGATGTCCAGCGCCACCGGCGCCGTGCTGCCGAACACCGGCGCCACGCGCGCCATCACCGCGCTGAAGTTCTCCACCACGGCGGCATCCACGCCCAGCGCGGCCAGGTCGGCCACGACGCCGGCCTTGAGTTCGCCCGGCACCCAGTCCGGCGGCGACAGCGGCACGCGGCGCTTGCGCGAGCGCGGGTCGCCGGCGTCGTATCCGGAGAGC
>JAYRTA010000385.1:0-2418 GCA_041919875.1 Arenimonas sp. | reverse complement strand
TTGTGGCCCTTGAAGAGCGTGGGCTGCACGTAGGAGCCGCTGGCAAGCTCGCCGCCGAGTTCGGCGCGCGCGCCGCCGCACAGCAGCTGCGCGCCCTCCTGCCGTCCCAGCTCCAGGTAGGACAGGATCTTGTCCATCTGCAAGGTGCTGGCCTGCGCGCCCATCATGGTGTCGGTGTCGAGCGGGTTGCCCTGGCGGATGGCGGCGACGCGCTGCAGCGCACGCTCGATGAAGCGCTCGTAGATCGACTCCTGGATCAGCGCGCGGCTCGGGCAGGTGCAGACCTCGCCCTGGTTGAAGGCAAACAGCACCAGGCCCTCGATGGCCTTGTCGAGGAAGTCGTCGTCGGCGGCCATCACGTCGTCGAAGAACACGTTGGGGCTCTTGCCGCCCAGCTCCAGCGTGGCCGGGATCAGGTTGGCGGCGGCCGCCTGCGCGATCAGCTTGCCGGTGGCGGTGGAGCCGGTGAAGGCGATCTTGGCGATGCGCTTGCTGCGCGCCAGCGGGTCGCCGGCCTCGCGACCCAGGCCGTTGACCACATTGAGCACGCCGGGCGGCAGCAGGTCGGCGATCAGCTCGACCAGCACCAGGATGCTGATGGGCGTGTTCTCGGCGGGCTTGAGCACCACACAGTTGCCGGCGCCCAGCGCCGGGGCCAGCTTCCAGGCCGCCATCAGGATCGGGAAGTTCCAGGGAATGATCTGTCCGACCACGCCGAGTGGTTCGTGGAAGTGGTAGGCGATGGTGTGGGCGTCGATCTCGCTGAGCGCCCCCTCCTGCGCGCGCACGCAGCCGGCGAAGTAACGGAAGTGATCGACGCACAGCGGGATGTCGGCGTTCAGGGTCTCGCGGATCGGCTTGCCGTTGTCGACGCTCTCGGCGTAGGCCAGCTTCTCGAGGTTCTGCTCGATGCGGTCGGCAATCTTCAGCAGCAGGTTGGCGCGCTCGGCCGGCGGCGTGGCGGCCCAGCGCGGCGCGGCGGCATGGGCGGCGTCGAGCGCCCGCTCGATGTCGTCCGCGTCCGAGCGCGCGGCCTGCGTGTAGACCTGGCCGGTGATGGGGGTGGGCACGTCGAAGTAACGGCCGGCGACGGGCGGCACGAAGCGCCCGTCGATGAAGTTGTCGTAGCGCGGCTTGAAGGTGAGCGGGGCGCCGGGGGCGCCGGGGGCGGCATACAGCATGGGGGTCTCCTTGCGGTGGGGTTGAAGCCGCGGCGGCACCGCGGTGGCGCCCCTTTGCAGCTCGCGTGCCAGAGCGGCTTTGGCGCCGCAGGGCCGGCTTTGCGGCACAAGCAGCGGCACGGCGCCGCCTGCCCGGCGTTCGGTGGCGCAGCTTGTGCCGTGCCCCTGTTCCAAAGCGGAACATTCGCCCGGCCCGTCGCGGCACAAGCACCCCGCCGCGCCGCCCGCCTTCTATGCTTGCGCCATGCCCGCTCCTGCTCCGGCGTCCCCGCCCCACCCGCCTGCCGAGCAACTGCGCCAGGTGCGCAGCCTGTGGCTCGAGCAGGGGGTGGCGGCCGGCGCCCCGCTGGCGCCCTGGCTGGCGGCCAGCTGGGCGCGCAGCCGGGCCCATGGGCTGGCGCTGCAGGGTCGCCCGCCGGGCGCGCCGCATGCCTCGGGCGCGCAGCTGGCGCAGGCGCTCGAGCACCGCCGCACGCTGCTGGCCCAGGCGCAGCCGGTGATGGCCTTCCTGAACGAACAGATCGGTGACAGCGGCTGCCTGGTGATGCTCGCCGACCCGCAGGGCATGCTGCTGCACGCGCTGGGCGACGCGCGCTTTGCCGACCGCGCGGCGCGCGTCGCGCTGCGCCCCGGCGCCATCTGGAGCGAGCAGTGGCGCGGCACCAATGCCATCGGCACCGCGTTGGCCGACGGCGTGGCAGTCGAGGTGCACGGCGCCGAGCACTACCTGGAGCGCAACGGCTTCCTGACCTGCGCCGCCGCGCCCATCAGCGACCCGCAGGGCGTGCTGCTGGGCGTGCTCGACATCTCGGGCGACCGGCGCGGCTACCACCGCCACACCCTGGGCCTGGTGCGCTCGGGCGCGCGTCTCATCGAGCACCAGCTGTTCCAGGCGCGCTTCGGCAGCGGCCTGCAGCTGCGCCTGCACCCGCAGCGCGAGGGGCTGGGCAGCGTCACGGAGGGGCTGGTGGCGCTGTCGGAGGACGGCTGGGTGATCGGCGCCACGCGCGCCGCGCTCGACCTGCTGGGCTTGCGGCCGCAGGCCATCGGCGCGCTGCAGCTCGAAACCCTGCTGGGCCTGGACTGGCGCCGCCTGCGTGCCGGCGTGCCGCAGCCGCTGGCGCGCGAGGGTGAGGTGCCGCTGTGGCTGCGTCTGGACCTCGGCCGCCAGGGCCGCGCCTGGGTGCCGGCGGCCGCGCTGCCGGCCGACCCACTGGCGCGCCTGGACAGCGGCGAC
>JAYRTA010000384.1:0-2423 GCA_041919875.1 Arenimonas sp. | reverse complement strand
CAGCTCATGCGCGACGCCCGCGTCCGCGAGCGTGCGCCGTGCCGCTTCCAGGCTCGCCTGGGCCCGCGCCCGCGCGGCGTCGAGGTCGGCCGGGCCGACCGCGGCGGCGGACAGGCCCCATTCGCTGGCCACCGGCACCGGGTACTCCACCACGGCCAGCACCGCCACGCGTGCGCCGTGGGCGGTGGCGAGGGCCACGGCGGCCTCGAGCGCGGCGGCATCGCCGGCGCTGCCCTGCAGGTAGACGAAGAGATCGCGGATCATGGCTGGCTCCCCGGGACATCCCGGCGCGGCGCCCCTTGCGGGCCCTGGATTCCAGCCTACGCCGGCCCCTGGGGCCGGCATTGACGTGCCTCAAGCGCGGCCCCGGCCTGGCCGGGGCCGCGCCGTGGGCTCAGCGGCCCGGGACGCGGCAGCAGCGCGCCGTGCCTTCCACCGTGATGTTGCCGGCGGTCTTGTTGATGCCCGAGCAGAACGCGGTCATCTGGCCCGGTCCCACGCGGAACAGGCCGTTGATGGCCCAGTCGGCATCGTTGAAGCCCGGGGTGCGGCAGCCCGCGCCGGTGATCGAGTAGCCGGTCGGGCAGTTGGGCACCTGGATGTCGAACGGGTTGTTGCCGCTGACGACCTGGGACACGAAGGTCTCGGTGCACTCCATCGCCGTCGCCTGCGGGGCGATGAAGTAACCGACGATGTCGCCGACCACGTGGCCGGAGGCGTTGTTGTAGACCGTGAGCTCGGCCGGACCGGCGCCCTGGGCGATCGGCACGATGACTTCGTTGCTGATCAGCGAGGTGCCGGCGCCGTAGGTCAGCGTGGCGGCGACCGGACGCGGCGTGCCGGCGGCATGCGCCGTCATGAAGCCGATGGCGCTGGGCGAGACCACGGTGAAGTTGATCACCGCCGCCGCGAACGGGCCCACCGAGCCGACGCCGCAATCGGTGGCGCTGCCGCCCTGGGCGGTGTAGTTGGCGGCCGAGCTGACGTCGAAGTCGCGGCTGGTGCCCGCGAGGATCGGGCCGGCCGGCACCAGGCGGGTGTCGAACAGGCGGCAGGGCGCGACCGGCACATAGACCAGGTCACTGGTGGTCGACCCCAGGGCCTTGGGCGCGAAGTCCGAGGCGCCCAGCACGGCGTTGGCGCCGCTGCGGCCCGGCGTGCCGCGCACGACGGTGGCGGCCGGCGTGGCCTGGGTGAGCAGCTTGTTCATCTCGTCGAAGCTGCCGGCATTGGCGGCGCGCTGCAGCTGCTCGGACGGCAGGCGCAGCATCAGCGGCAGCATCTCCGACTCCCAGCCGGCGCCGGAGATCGGATAGGTCTCCTGCACGTGGTCGGACCACTTCTCGACCAGTCGTTCGGCCAGCGCGGCGCGGCGCTGCTGCTCCTGCGGGTTGGGCTTGGTGGCGGCCTGCACGGCGCCGGCGACGAGACTGCAGCCCAGCGCGAGGCCGAGCACCCACGTACGATTCTTCATGTTGTGTATCCCCTGGATGGATGGGTCCCTGACAGCACGGGCCGGGGGTCGCCCCGGGGAGCGCATCGGCCGTTGCCGAAGGGTGGCAGAGGAAGGGGGTCAGGGCAACCGTGCTTGTCTCGCGCCGTGAGACGGCGGCGCGGTCTGCTGGCGGCCGGTCCATTCAGGTTGCCTGCCATGCCCGCGCTTCCGGTTCCCGCCACCGAGCCGTCGCCTGTTGCGACGCCGCATCGGCATGCCACCGCGCTGGCACCGCCGCCGCCGCGCGATGGCGCCGGCCTCGCGCAGCGCTTGCAGTCGCGCTACGGCGACCGCATCACCGGCCACTTCGTTCAGCCGGCCTGCGAAGGCCGCTACGCGCCGCTGCCCGCGGACCTGCCCGCCGGCCTGGCGCGGGCCCTGCAGGCGCGCGGCATCCACCGGCTCTACAGCCACCAGGCCGAGGCCTGGCAGGCCTGCGCGCGCGGCGAGCACCTGGTGGTGGTCACGCCCACCGCCTCGGGCAAGAGCCTGTGCTACCTGCTGCCCGTGGCGGCGGCCGCGATGCAGCGCCGCAGCAAGGCCCTGCTGCTGTTCCCGACCAAGGCCCTGGCCCAGGACCAGGTGGCGGAACTGCTCGAGCTCAACCGCGCCGGCGGCCTGGGCCTGCGCTGCAACACCTTCGACGGCGACACGCCGGGCGACGCCCGCGCCGCCGTGCGCCAGCACGCCGACCTGGTGGTCAGCAACCCGGACATGCTGCACCAGGCCATCCTGCCCCACCACACCAAGTGGGCGCAGTTCTTCGAGAACCTCGAATACGTGGTCATCGACGAAGTGCACGGCTACCGCGGCGTGTTCGGCGCGCACGTGGCCAACGTCATCCGCCGCCTGAAGCGGGTGGCGGCCTTCTACGGCGCGAACCCGAAATTCATCCTCTGCTCGGCCACCATCGGCACCCCGCGGGAGC
>JAYRTA010000383.1:0-2449 GCA_041919875.1 Arenimonas sp. | reverse complement strand
TGCTCCCCGCCCTTGTCGAAGCGGCGGCTGCGGTCGGCCAGCACCTGGGCCAGGGTGGCCTCGGTGATGCGGCCGCCCTCGCCGGCGGCCAGTTCGGCGGCGATCTCGAGCAGGGTCAGGGCGCGGCGCACGTCGCCGTCGGCGGCGGTGGCGATCTCGTGCAGGCGCGCCGGCTCCACCTGCAGGCCCTGCCCGCCCAGGCCGCGGTCGGCGTCGGCCAGGGCCCGCTGAAGGGCCTCGGCGATGTCCTCGGCCGACACTGCCTCCAGCACGTGCACGCGGCAGCGCGACAGCAGGGCCGAGTTGAGCTCGAAGCTGGGGTTTTCGGTGGTGGCGCCGACGAAGATCACCGTGCCGCGTTCGATATGCGGCAGGAAGGCGTCCTGCTGGGTCTTGTTGAAGCGGTGCACCTCGTCCACGAACAGCACCGTGCGCCGACCCTCGCCGAAGCGCCGCTCGGCCGCGGCCAGCACCTGGCGCACCTCGGGCAGGCCGCAGAGCACGGCCGAGATCGCCACGAATTCCGCCTCTGCGTACCGGGCGAGCAGCAGGGCCAGGGTGGTCTTGCCGCAGCCGGGCGGGCCCCAGAGGATCATCGAATGCACGCGGCCCGATTCCACCGCCCGGCGCAGGGCCGAGCCGGGGGCCAGCAGGCGCTTCTGGCCCACCATGTCGTCCAGGCGGGCCGGGCGCATGCGTTCGGCCAGGGGCTTGAGGCCGTCGGGGGCCTGGAACAGGGACGCGTCGGGGCGGGCGGTCTTGCGCACGGGGCATTCTGGCCCAAAAGCCGGGGCCGGTCAGGCCCGCGGGATCAGTCCTGCAGCGGGATCACCTGGGCGCCTTCGGCCTGGGTGCCCACCACGTCCACGCCCTTGGGCGGCACGAAGCGGAAATGGTCGGCGGCGAAGCCCGGGTTGCGGCGCCACTGCGAGAAGCGGATCAGGGTGCGCTGGCCGATGCCGTCCACGATCTCCATGCGCGCCAGGCCGGCGGGGCCGAAGCCCAGGCGGGCCGATTCGAAGCCGGCGGCGTCTTCCTTGCGCGGCGCCAGGGCCAGCCACTGCAGGCCCTCGCTGCGGCCGCCCTCGGACACCACGAACTGGCGGTCGAGCTCGCCCGGGTCGATTAGGACGGCCAGGGGGCTGTTGGCTTCCTCGTGGCTCTGGATACGCACGTCCACCTGCTCCAGGTCCGGGTCGTAGACCCAAATGTGGTCGCCGTCGGCGACGATCAGCTGCGGAAAGGGCCGCTGGTACTCCCAGCGGAACTGGCGCGGGGCCTGCAGCTCGACCCGTCCCTCGCTGGCTTCCTTCACCTCGCCGCGGGCGTCGAAGACCTGCTGCTCGAAGCCGCCCGACAGGCCCTGCAGGCCGCGGGTGAAGGCGTCGAAGGCGGCGCGGGCATCGGCGGCCTGGGCGCCGGCGCTGGCCAGGCACAGGGCGAGGAAGGCGAACGGTCGGAACATGGGTCGGGGGTCCGTGTCGGGGTCGGCGCGAAGTCTGGCCGGGGCCGGCTGAACGGCGCCCGGGTGGCTCAGCGGGGCGGCGGCGGGGCGAGCACCGTGCGGTCGCCGTTGTGCTCGGGCGCCGAGACCACGCCGGCCGCCTCCATCGCCTCGATCAGGCGGGCGGCGCGGTTGTAGCCGATCTTCAGGCGCCGCTGCACGCCGGAAATGGAGGCGCGGCGGGTTTCGGTCACCACCTTCACCGCCTCGTCGTAGAGCGGGTCGGATTCGTCGCCGGCGGCGCCGCCGGATTCGGGCAGGCCGGTGGGGCCGATCACCATGCCGTCGCCCATGGCCTGCACGTCCTCGAGCACGCCCTCGATGTAGTCCGGGCCGCTGGAGTTCTGGCGCAGGTGGGCCACCACGCGGTGCACCTCGTCGTCGCTGACGAAGGCGCCGTGCACGCGCTCGGGCATGGCGGTGCCCGGCGGCAGGTAGAGCATGTCGCCGTTGCCCAGCAGGGTTTCCGCCCCGGACTGGTCAAGGATCGTGCGCGAGTCGATCTTGCTGCTCACCTGGAAGGCGATGCGGGTGGGGATGTTGGCCTTGATCAGGCCCGTGATCACGTCCACCGAGGGGCGCTGGGTGGCCAGGATCAGGTGGATGCCGGCGGCGCGGGCCTTCTGCGCCAGGCGGGCGATGAGTTCCTCGACCTTCTTGCCGACGATCATCATCATGTCGGCGAATTCGTCGATGATGACCACGATGTAGGGCAGCGACTCCAGCGGCCTCGGCGCCTCGCCCAGCTCGGGGTTGGGGCGGAACAGCGGGTCCATCAGCGGCTGGCCGGCGTCCTCGGCGTCCTTCACCTTGCGGTTGAAGCCGGCCAGGTTGCGCACGCCCACGGCGCTCATCAGCTTGTAGCGGCGCTCCATCTCGGCCACGCACCAGCGCAGGCCATTGGCGGCCTCCTTCATGTCGGTGACCACGGGCGCGAGCAGGTGC
>JAYRTA010000382.1:0-2450 GCA_041919875.1 Arenimonas sp. | reverse complement strand
CGCGTCTTGGGTGAATGCACTTCGCCGTACGCAAGGATGGCCAACAGCAGGGAGGAGAACGCCGGGTATCCCATGTGCCGCTCCGTGTTCAGAACTTCATCGGGTCCATGATGGCATCGAGGTTCAGGTGGTCGCAGAACTCGAGGAAATCATCGCGCAACGCCGCGATGTGCATGTTCGCGGGGATGCCGATGGTGACCTGCGCCGAGAACATGTCCGCCCCCGTCTGCATGGCCCGGTAGCGCGAGCTGTGCAGGCTCTCGATGGTGATGCCCTGGCGGTCGAAGAAGTCCGCCAGCTGGAACAGGATGCCGGGCTTGTCGGCGGCCACCACCTCGACCACGTAGGGCAGCAGGTTCGACTGCAGGGCCTTGGGGCCGGTGCGGTACCAGACCAGCTTGAAGCCCTCCTCGCGCTCGAGGCGGGTGAGCATGGATTCGAGCTTGGCGACCGCATCCCAGGAGCCGACCGCGAGCGCGGTCACCGAGACGTCGCGGCCGACGGTGGAAAGGCGGGCATCGACCAGGTTGCAGCCGCTGTCGGAAATTCGCCGGGTGACGGCCAGCAGGGGTGACTGCGGATGCGTGGTGTACGCGCTGATCAGCAGGTGGTTCTCGTTGGCGGTCGGGCGTGCGGCGGGGTCGGTCAATTCACTGGTCCGTACGGGCGCCGGCGGGCGGCGCGTTGGGGCGTGGCCAGCATACTTGCCGCCGCTTTCCGGCCGCAAGTAACATCGCCGGCACTCCCCGCAGGGCCATCGACGTGATCCTTTCCGGCAGCATCACCGCGCTCGCGACGCCGTTCGCGGCCAGCGGCGAACCCGACCTCGACGCCTGGGCCCGGCTGGTGGACCAGCAACTCGAGGCAGGCACGGCGGGCCTGGTCGTGGCCGGCTCGACCGGCGAGGCCGCGGCGCTGTCCGAGGCCGAGTACGCCCAGCTGCTGCGGGCCGCCGTCGCCCGGGCCGGTGGTCGCATCCCGGTGCTCGCCGGCACGGGCCAGTCCAACACCGCCAAGACCATCGCCCAGACCCGCGCCGCCCGCGACCTGGGCGCCGATGCCGCATTGGTCGTCACGCCGCCCTACGTGCGGCCGACCCAGGACGGGTTGGTGGCCCATTACCAGGCCGTGGCCGAGCAGGGCGGCCTGCCGGTGGTGCTCTACAACGTGCCGGGGCGGACCGGCGTGGACATGTTGCCCGAGACGGTGGCGCGCCTGTGCCGCCATCCGAACATCGTGGCCCTGAAGGAAGCGCGCGGCGACGAGCCGCGCTGGCAGGCCTTGTATCCGCTGGCGGCCGCGGACTTCGCCTTGCTCAGCGGCGACGACCCGACCTTCCTGAGGGCCGTGCAGGGCGGCGCGGCGGGCGTGATCTCGGTGGCCTCCAACGTCGTCCCGCGGGCCTTCGCGCGCATCTGCGCGCTGGCGGCGGCCGGGCAGGCGGCCGGCGCCGTGGCGCTCGATGCCCGGTTGCAGGACCTGTACGACTTCCTGGGCATCGAGCCCAATCCGATCCCGGTGAAGGCGCTGCTGGCCCTGGCCGGGATCGGCCACGGCCTGCGCCTGCCCCTGCTGCCCCTGTCGGCCGCGCACCAGGCCCGGGCCGAGGCCCAGGCCGCCTTCGTGCGCGCCATCGAATCCGAACTGGCTTAAGCTTCCCGTCCATTCCCCGCGCCGGTCGGCGCGGCCCCAGGAGAATCCCGCATGACCCCGATCCGTTCCGTCGTCCGGCCACTGCTGCTGGCCACCCTCGTGGTCGCAGTGGCCGGCGCCAGCGGCTGCGCCTGGATGCGCAACAAGCTCGGCAATTCCGATGCCTACCTGCGCAGCCCCGAGAACCGCCCGCTGGAGGTTCCGCCGGGCCTGGATACTCCGCCCACCCAGGGGGCCGTCGCCATCCCGTCGCTGCCGGCGGGCGCCGGCCCGGCGGGCGCCCCGACCGCGGTGCCCACCGCCGATTCCGCGGGCGTCGTGGCCGGTATCGACGCCTTCACCCTGGCCGATGCCGTCGACAGCGCCTGGCGTCGCGTCGGCATCGCGCTGGGCAAGATCGAAGGCGTCACCGTCGACGACCGCGCGCAGTTGCTCAACAGCTACGGCGTGACCTATCGCGGCGCCGCGATGCTGATCCGCGTGGAAGCCAACGGCGACGGCTCGCGCGTCGTGGCCCTGGGCCCGGATGGCCGGCCGCTCACCACCGATCTGCTCGCCCTGCTCAAGGCGCGCCTGGGCTGAGCGCGCGGGCCAGGCTCGATTGCGACAAGGGCGCCTCGCGGCGCCCTTGTTCTTTTGGTGGTGCGGCGTCGCGGGGCGAGCCGCTTCAGCGCTGGAGCTGGTCGAGCTTGCCGGCCTTGCCATCCCAGTCGGCGGCGTCCGGCAGCGGTTCCTGGCGCGTGGTGATCACGGGCCAGGCCTTCGACAGTTCGGCATTGAGGGCGATGAAACCTTCC
>JAYRTA010000381.1:0-2485 GCA_041919875.1 Arenimonas sp. | reverse complement strand
GGCCGATCAGCCAGTCGGCGAGGGCGATGGCGTGGTCCTCGCAATCGCCCTCCTGCAGGTGGAAGGCCTCGCGCGAGGTCTGCCAGACCTCCTCGCCGCCGTGCGATTCATGGTCGAAGCGGTAGCGCTTGCGACGGGCCAGCGTCGCCAGCGGCACCCAGGCCTCCACCTGCGGATAGGGCACGTAGCCGACCAGGTAGGCCGGCGCGAAGTGGTGGCGGCCGTCGAGGCCGGGTGCGACCAGGGCCACGTCGCGACCGTCCACCTGCCAGCTGAAGGCGGCCCAGCGGCCCCAGTGGCCGCCCTGGCGCATCAGGCGCTCGACCTCGCCCTCGTGCAGGCGCACGTCGCCGTCGGTCAGGATGCGGCGCGTATGCGGCGGGGCCCGGAAGTCCTCGTGCAGCCCGGCCGCCGAGGGCGCCGGGCCGGGCGGCAGGGGCGCGGGCGCGACCAGCCACTGCAGGCCGATCAGGCCCAGGCCCACCAGGAACATCCAGGCCAGCGGCCGCCGGCTGGCGCCGCGGATCATCCGCGCAACCCGAACACCACCAGGATCGCCACGAACAGCAGGATCGTCGACGCGAAGATGGACACGGCGATATTGCCCTTCTGCAGCTCCTGCTCGATATCGATGTGCTTGAGCAGCTTGCGGTCGATGAACTGCAGGCCCAGCACCGCCACCAGCAGCGCCACCAGGGTCTGCAGGATGTTCACGCCGAGGTTGAAGAAGCTGGCGACCAGGAAGTCGAGGGTCATGCGGGCGGCATCCTTCAGTCGGCGGTATGCAGGGCGTCGGCGCGCGCACTGAGCGCGGCGAACACGGCGTCGGTGTCGGGGCGCAGGCCGTGCCAGGCGGCAAAGGCTTCGGCGGCCTGTTCGACCAGCATGCCCAGGCCATCGAGGCGGGTGTCGCAGCCCGCGGCGGTGGCCCAGGCGAGGAAGGGGCCGGCGGCTTCGCCGTAGCTCAGGTCCACGGCGACCGCGCGCGGGCCGGCGAGGCTGAAGGGCAGGTCCAGGGCGCTGCCGCTGCGGCCGGCCGACGTGGCGTTGATGATCATGTCGAAATTGCCGAGCTGGCGCAGGTCGGCCCAGTAGCGCACGTGCACGCGGCCCGGCTCGCCGACCGCGTCGGCCAGCGCATCGGCCTTCTCGGGCGTGCGGTTGACCACCCACAGCTCGCCGATGCCGGCATCGAGCAGCGCCGGCGCCACGCCGCGGGCGGCGCCGCCGGCGCCGACCAGCAGCACGCGCCGGCCCCGCAGGTCCAGGCCGCGGCGCTCGGTGAGGTCGTGCACCAGGCCGATGCCGTCGGTGTTGTCGGCATGCCAGCCGTCGCCGCGGCGGCTGAGCACGTTGGCGGCGCCGGCGCGGCGGGCGCGGTCGGTGGCGTGCGCGGCCAGGGCCAGGGCCTGTTCCTTCAACGGCAGGGTGACGTTGGCGCCTTCGCCGCCGGCCTGGGCGAACCCTTCCAGCCGCTGCGCGAACGCGTCCGCGGGGGCATCGATGGCGACGTAGTCCACCGCGATGCCGAGCGCCTGCCCGAAGGCGGCGTGGATGCGCGGCGACAGCGAATGCGCGACGGGATGGCCGAATACCGCGTAACGGGCGCCCATGTCAGGACTCCTTGAGCCAGCGCGCCGCGTCGAGCGCGAAATAGGTGAGCACGCCATCGGCGCCGGCGCGCTTGAAGCCGAGCAGCGCCTCGAGCGCGCAGGCGCGTTCGTCCAGCCAGCCGTTGATGGCGGCGGCCTTGAGCATCGCGTACTCGCCGCTCACCTGGTAGGCGTAGGTGGGTACGCCGAAGTGGTCCTTCACCCGGCGCACGATGTCCAGGTAGGGCATGCCCGGCTTGACCATCACCATGTCGGCGCCCTCGTCGAGGTCCAGGCCGACTTCGCGCAGGGCTTCGTCGGTGTTGGCGGGGTCCATCTGGTAGGTGAACTTGTTGCCCTTGCCCAGGGCGCCGGCGCTGCCGACCGCGTCGCGGAAGGGGCCGTAGAAGCCCGAGGCGTACTTGGCGCTGTACGCCAGGATCCGCGTGTTGACGTGGCCGGCGTCCTCCAGCGCCTCGCGGATGGCGCCGATGCGGCCGTCCATCATGTCGCTGGGCGCGACCACGTCGGCGCCGGCGTCGGCGTGCGAAAGCGCCTGCTTCACCAGCGCCTCCAGCGTTTCATCGTTGGCGACGTAGCCGCTGTCGTCGAGCAGGCCGTCCTGGCCGTGGCTGGTGTAGGGGTCGAGCGCGACATCGGTGATCACGCCCAGGCCCGGATACTCCTTCTTGAGTGCGCGGATGGCGCGCTGGGCCAGGCCGGCCTCGTCCCAGGCGGCGGCGGCATCGAGCGACTTGGCCTCGGGCGCGGTCACCGGGAACAGCACGAGCGCCGGGATGCCCAGGGCCACGGCCTTCCCGGCCACCTTGAGCAGTTCGTCCACCGACAGGCGCTCGACGCCCGGCATCGAGGCCACCGGCGCGCGGCCGGCC
>JAYRTA010000380.1:0-2490 GCA_041919875.1 Arenimonas sp. | reverse complement strand
GGCGGGCGTCCTCGCCGTCGGCGCGCAGCGCGGCCAGCAGGCGGATCGCATCGGCATGGCCCTTGAGCCGGGTGCCGCGGCCGGGCAGCAGCAGCAGGCGCCCGCCCGCGAGTTCGGGATGCTGGCCCTGCAGGCGCAGGCGCCAGTCGGCGCTGGCCTGGTGGCCGCGCGGGAACTGGGCGGCGTCGATGCCGCGCTCGATCACGCGCAGGATCGCCGGGTCGGTGTCGGGCCAATGGCGCAGCACGTGCGCGCGCACGGTCGGCGAGACGCAGATCACGCGGTCGGCGCGGCGCAGTATGCCGCTGTAGCGACCCGGCGAATTCAGCCCGTGCACGGTGCTCACCACCCGCGGCCGCGGCGACACGCCGCGCAGCGCCCAGCGCAGGCACCAGGCCGGCAGGCGCGAGCGCACGTGCACGATGTCCGGCCGCAGCGCGCGCAGCAGCCCGCGCAGGCGCCGCGCCGCCGGCAGCAGGCGCAGGGACTTGGCGCCGATCGCCAGCGCGATGTGTTCGCTGCCGCGCGCCACCAGCGGCGCCACCAGCCGCCCGCCCGCGGACACGACCACGGACCGGTGCCCGGCGGCCACCAGGGCCTCGGCGATTTCCAGGGTGGAACGTTCGACGCCGCCGCCCTCCAGGGCCGGCAGCAGCTGCAGCACGGTCAGGCGGCGCAAGGCCCGGCCCGCCGCGGCCTTCAGCCCTTGAGCACGTAGTGGGCGCCGCAGTAGGGGCAGGTCGCGCTGCCCGTGGCCTCGACCGGCAGGTAGACCCGCGGATGCGAATTCCACAGCGCCATCGCCGGGGTCGGGCAGCTCAGCGGCAACTCGGCGCGCGTGACCTCGTAGCGGCGCTCGGTATTGGCCGGGGTGCGGGCGGTGGCGGTGTCGGTGCGCGACATGGCGGGAATCCTTGGGGGTGCCGGCCGGGGATTTTACACCCCCGGCCGGGACCCGGGGCCGCGCCTCAGGGGGCGGCCGGGGCCTGGTAGGCCTCGACGGTGATCTCGAGGGTGACCTCGTCGCTGACCGCCGGCGCGTAGTTGCCGATGCCGAATTCGCTGCGCTTGATCTCGACCCGGGCGTCGAAGCCCGCCGCCGGCACCTTGCGCATCGGGTGTTCGCCCAGCTTGTTGATGGTCACGTCCAGCACCACCGGGCGGGTGACGCCGTGGATGGTGAGGTTGCCGGCCACGGCCAGCTTGCCTTCGCCGGCGGCGGTGACGCCGGTGCTTTCGAAGGTGGCGGTGGGGAAGGCCTGGGCGTCGAAGAAATCCGCCCCCAGCAGGTGCTGGTCGAGCTTCTCGACGCCGGTGCTGAGGCTGGCCACGGGAATCGTGACCTTCACGCGCGCGTCGGTCGGACGGGCCGGGTCGAAGTGGAATTCGCTCTCGACCGTATCGAAGCGGCCGGTGATGTTCGAGAAACCGAAGTGGCTGTAGGTGAACTCGACCTGGGTGTGGGTCGGGTCGATGACGTAGGACGGGGACGCGAGCGCCGGCGTGGCCAGGGCCAGCAGGGCGGCAAGCAGGACGGTGCGCAGGGACATGGTGCCTCCGGGTGGTGGGGTGCAGCGGGCGGCCAGCGTGACCGCCGGAAGCGGCCGGGTCGACACGACCGCGGGAACGCAGCGTCCGCGGCATGGCGTGGGCGAGGCGTGAGGGCGGGGTCACCGGCGCGGGCGGGACGCGCCCCGCCCGGTTCCGGTGGCCGGACGCGGGCACGAAACGCAGCGCGGGGCCGGCCCCCGGACACCGGATGCCGCGGCCCCGGGGGACGCGCGGCAGCGCATCGGGCGCCGCGGCCGGACGGCGCCCCGGGGTGCGTCAAGAGACCTGCGGCGCCGCATTCCGCGCGCCCCGCGTCGCCCCCCGGCACGCGTCCTTCCTGGAGAGATGCACATGCTTCGCACGTCCCTGTCCCTCGGCCTGCTGGCCGCCCTGGTCGCCGCCCCGGCGTCGGCCGATGACCTGCTCCCCCGCCGCCATGCCGCCGACGTCGCCGCCACCGCCGCCCTGGCCCGCGCCGACGCCGCCAAGAAGAAGCCCGACGCCGCGGCCGCCGCCGCGCCCACCGTCGACGACGTCGGCGACATCGACTCCTTCGGCCGCAACGTCATCTGGCTCGGCCTGATGCAGGGCGGCATGTCCCTGTCCACCGACTGCACCCCGCCCGCCGGCGAGCCCGCCGACCCCGCCTGCGTCACCATCACCAACCCCGCCGCCATCACCCCCTTCCGCGTCAACGACGTGGCGGTGTTCAAGCTGCCCGCCAGGTCCACCAAGACCCTGCTCTGCCATTGGCAGACGCCGGTGGTGAACTACGCGGCCTTCAATGCCGGCGCGACCCCGGCGCCGATGCGCTTCCGCGCGACGCCGATCTACCGCGTCGAATCGGCCGTGCTGGCCGACCCGTCCCTGCCCTACGGCGGCACCATCGAGCTGGCCCTGACCGGCATCTCGCGCGTCCACACCCTGCCGCCGGGCGCC
>JAYRTA010000379.1:0-2495 GCA_041919875.1 Arenimonas sp. | reverse complement strand
CGAAGTACCACCAGGGCTCGACGTGGTGCCAGGGGTCGGCGTAGCGCTGCGCGGTCTGCTTGAACAGGATGTTGTCGAGGTACTCGGCGTGCTCCGGATTCCCGCTGCGCAGGCCGACCGCGAGCACGGGCCCGAGCCACAGCGCGATCGCGGCCAGGAAAGCCAGGGCGCCGCCGGCCCAGCGCAGCGCGTTTCCGCGCTCCAGGTCGGCCATTCCCTGCCAGCTGCCGCGCGCCATCGCCGCGAACGGCAGCAGCGCCAGCAGCGGCAGGAAGCCCACGCCCTTGCTGATCACGCCCAGCCCGGCCGCCACGCAAGCGCCCCAGAACCAGCGCCAGGACGGCCCGAGCAGCAGGTGCCGGCAGAGTCCGTAGAAGGAGAGCGTGGTGAGCAGGACCAGGGTCGGGTCGATCTGCGCCCGCTTGGCCTGGTAGACGAACTGCAGGCTGGCCAGCACGGCGATCGCGGCCCAGGTGCCGGCCTGCGGCGACCACAGGCGGCGGCCCAGGTCGCGCACCAGCCAGAGCGTGCCCAGGCCCGAGGCCAGCGAAGGCAGCAGGAAGCTCCAGCGCCAGCTGCCCACCAACCCGTAGGCCAGCGACAGCAGCCAGAAGTAGAACGGCGGCTTGTCCGGATACAGCTCGCCGCCGCGGTGCGGGAACAGGAAATCGCCGGACTCGACCATTTGCTTGGCGACCAGCACGAAGCGCGGTTCGTCGGCGGGCCAGGGGTCGCGCAGGCCGTAGCCGGCGCCCAACACCAGCAGGGCCAGGGCGAAGAACAGCAGGGCGTGGCGGCGTTCGCGATCGGCCAGGAGCGGGGGCATGGGTCGGGATGCGGGGGAAGGCGGCGCCACTATAATGCCGCCGCCCCCCGACCCGGCGTCCCCCCGCCATGCTGCCGCCACCGATTTCCGGAGTGGTGATCACCCGCGACGAAGGTGATCGCATCGCCCGCTGCCTGGAATCCCTGCGGCCCGTGTGCCGCGACCTGCTCGTGCTCGATTCCGGGTCCATCGACGACACCGTCGCCCTGGCGCGCGCCGCCGGCGCCCGGGTCGAACACCAGGAATGGCTGGGCTACGCAAGCCAGAAGAACGTGGCGATTTCGCGCGCGCTGCAGCCCTGGGTGCTGCTGCTGGACGCCGACGAATGGCTGCAGCCGCCTGCGCACGCGGCGATCGCGGCGCTGTTCGCCGAGGGCCGGGCCGAGTCGGCCGATGCTTTCCTGCTGCGCCGGCGCGCGCATTTCCTGGGCCACCGCATGCGCGGCGGCGGCGTCGCACGCGAGCCGGTCGCCCGCCTGTTCCGGTCGACGCTGCGCTACGGCGACCTGCGCGTGGAAGAGCGCCTGGACCTGCGCGGGCAGCGCCTGGCGCGCTGCCCGGCCAGCATCGAACACGATCTTGCACGCAGCGCCGAGGAACACTGGCGCAAGCTGCAGGCCTTCGCCCGCCTGTGGGCCGAGGACCAGGCCGACCGCGGGCGCGGCGCCCTGCCCGGCCGCGGTGCGCTCGCGGCCGCGGCCTACCTGCTCAAGCACCTGGTGCTGCGCGCCGGCGTGGTGGACGGCGCGGCGGGGCTGCGCTTCCACCTGCTGCAGGCGCGCTACGCGCACCTGAAGTACGAGCTGCTGCGCCGCGGCGGCTGAGCTCAGCCGGCCTTGCGCAGCCGCGCGTAGAAGAAGCCGTCCATGCCGTCTTCCCCGGGCAGGCGCTGGCGGCCGGGGCCGGCCGGATGCCCGAACACGGGATCGAGCGGCTCGGCCCGGGCCTGCGGCTGGCGGGCGAGGAAGGCCTCGAGGGTGCGGGCGTTCTCGTCGGCCAGCACCGAACAGGTGGCGTAGAGCAGGCGCCCGCCCGGCGCGAGCAGGGGCCAGAGCGCATCGAGCAAGCGCCCCTGCGTCGCCGCCAGCGCCGGGATGTCGGCGGCGCGGCGGTGCCATTTCACGTCGGGCTGGCGGCGGATGATGCCGGTGGCGCTGCAGGGCGCATCGAGCAGGATGGCGTCGAAGGGTCGGCCGTCCCACCATGCGTCCGGCGTCGCGGCATCGCCGGCGAGCACGCGCACCGCCGGGCCCGCCAGGCCCAGGCGCTCGAGCACGGGAGGCAGGCGCGCCAGGCGGCGGGCATCGGCGTCCAGGGCCAGCAGTTCGCCGTGGCCACGCAGGGCGGCGGCGATCTGGGCGGCCTTGCCGCCGGGGGCGGCGCAGGCGTCGAGCACGCGCTCGCCGGGCCGCGGCGCGAGCGCGACCACCGCCAGCTGGGCGGCGCCGTCCTGCACGCTGGCACGGCCTTGCGACCAGCCGGGCAATCGGTCCACGGGCACCGGTTCGTCCAGGCGCAGCGCATCGGGCAGGGCCGGGATGCGGGTGGCGTGGATCCCGGCCGCGGCGAGGTCGGCCGCCAGGGCGGCCGCGGCGCCCGGATCCGGCCGGGCCCGCAGCCACATCGGCGCGGCGCGGTTGTTGGCCGCCAGGATGGCCTCGGCCCGGTC
>JAYRTA010000378.1:0-2505 GCA_041919875.1 Arenimonas sp. | reverse complement strand
GGCGCGTGGTGATCACGGGCCAGGCCTTCGACAGTTCGGCATTGAGGGCGATGAAACCTTCCTGGCCGGCCGGCACGTCGTCCTCCGGGTAGATCGCCTTGGCCGGGCATTCCGGCTCGCACAGCGTGCAGTCGATGCATTCCTCGGGGTCGATCACGAGGAAGTTCGGGCCCTCGTGGAAGCAGTCCACCGGACACACTTCCACGCAGTCGGTGTACTTGCAGCGGATGCAGTTCTCGGTGACGACGAAGGGCATGGCCGGGGTCCTGGGCGGCGAGGCGGCGATTTTAGCCTGCCGGGCGGGCCGGCGGCATCCGCGGCGTGCGTGCCGCGCCTGGCCGCCCGGGTGCGGCGGGCCAAAAAGAAAGCCCGGCGCGCGGCCGGGCTTTCGGAATGATGGCGCTCCCTACGAGGTTCGAACTCGTGTTCCCGCCTTGAGAGGGCGGTGTCCTGGACCGCTAGACGAAGGGAGCGCGGTTGGCGTTGCCGTGAAGCGGGCGGTAGTATACCGGGCTTTCCCGGCACCGGGAAGCCCCGAGGGACCACGCCTCCCTCGCCGCGCAAGGACCCCGCGCCGCCGAAGCCCATGACGGACACTTCCGAAACATCCATGCCCCAACCCCTGGTCGTCCCGCGCGCCGAGCACGGCATTTCGCGCAAGGACATCAGCCCCAATGCCCTGCGCGTGCTGTACCGGCTGCGCGAGGGTGGCTTCCAGGGCTACCTGGTGGGCGGCGCGGTGCGCGACCTGCTGGTCGGCGGCCATCCCAAGGACTTCGACGTCGCCACCGACGCCACGCCCGAACAGGTGCGTTCGCTGTTCCGCAACTGCCGGCTGATCGGGCGCCGGTTCCGTCTGGCGCACGTCGTGTTCGGGCCGGAGATCATCGAAGTCGCGACCTTCCGCGCCAACAGCGCCTCCGACGACGAGGACCGCGAGACCGACGTCGGCGGGCGCCTGGTGCGCGACAACGTGTACGGCAGCATCGAAGACGATGCGGTGCGCCGCGATTTCACCGCCAATGCCCTGTACTACGCGATCGAGGATTTCTCGGTGCGCGACTACGTCGGCGGCTACCGCGATTGCCAGGAGCGCGTGCTCCGGCTCATCGGCGACCCGGTCGAGCGCTACCGCGAAGACCCGGTACGCATGCTGCGGGCGGCGCGGCTGGCCGCCAAGCTGGGTTTCCGCATCGCCGACGACGCGGCGGCGCCGATCCCGGCGCTGGCCGGGCTGCTGTCGGCGGCACCCCCGGCGCGGCTGTTCGACGAATGCCTGAAGATGTTCATGGCCGGCCACGCCGAGAAAAGCTTCCTGCTGCTCGAGGAACTGGGCCTGCTGACGGTGCTGTTCCCCGAATCGGCCAAGGCCATGGCCACCAACCGCAGCGGCGCGCTGCGGGCGATGGTGCTGCAGGCCCTGCGCAACACCGACGCCCGCGTGGCCCAGGACAAGCCGGTGACGCCGGCCTTCCTGTTCGCCGCGCTGCTGTGGCCCGCGTATTGCCGCGAGCTGGCGGTGCTGCAGAAGCAGGGCGTGGATCCCCTGGTCGCGCAGCAGCGGGCCGCCGATCGCGTCACCCTCCACCAGGCACAGCGCATCGCCCTGCCGCGCCGCTTCTCGCTGCCGATGCAGGAAATCTGGCTGCTGCAGCCGCGCTTCCAGCAGCGCGTGCGCAAGCGGGTGTTCCGCCTGCTGGCGCATCCGCGCTTCCGTGCCGCGTTCGATTTCCTGGAGCTGCGCGCCGGTGCCGCGCCCGAGCTGGCCGCGGAGCTGGCGTTCTGGCGCGAGGCCCAGGCCCAGGCGCCGGAGGCGCTGGCCGAGCAGCTGGTTCCCAAGGCCCCGCGCCGCGGCTCCGCGCCGGCGGACGGGGCGCCCGAAGGCGAGGCGCCCGGGGACGAGGCGGGCGGCGACGACGATGCGTCCAGGCCGGCCCGCAAGCGCCGCCGGCGGCGGCGCAAGCCCGGCGCAGGCGGCGGCGAATGAAGCCCGACGATCCGGTCCGCGCCTGGGTCGGCGTCGGCGGCAACGTCGGCGACGTCGAGACGACCCTGGTCGAGGCCCTGTGGGCGGTGGACGCCCTGCCCATGACGTCGATCCGTCGCCAGTCGGCGTTCTACCGCACGCCGGCCTGGGGCAAGACCGACCAGCCCGATTTCCTCAACGCGGCGATTGAACTGCAGACCCGCCTGGCGCCCAAGGTGCTGCTCGATGCGCTGCTGGAGATCGAGCGCCGCTTCGGCCGCGACCGCGCCGCCGGGGAGCGCTGGGGCCCGCGCGTCCTGGACCTGGACCTCTTGCTGGTGGGCGATGCGCCGCACCAGGAGCCCGGCCTGGACCTGCCGCACCCGCGCCTGCATGAGCGCGCCTTCGTGCTGGTGCCGTTGGCGGAAATCGCCGCCGACCTGGTGATCCCCGGCCGGGGCCGGGTCGCCGACCTGCTGGCCGCGGTGGATGCCACGGGCATCGAAGCGATACCTTAGGGGCCCCCGCACCCGGCCCTC
>JAYRTA010000377.1:0-2505 GCA_041919875.1 Arenimonas sp. | reverse complement strand
GTCGTCCGCGACTGCGAACGCGAGACCACCGACCTGATCCGCAACGGCCTGTGCCGGCTGATGCGCGACAAGTCGGTCAGCCTGCCCGAGTGCGTGTTCGAGCCGGTGCAGGACCACTACGCCCGGCGCGAGCTTTACCGCTGCGAGCGCCATGGCTTCAGCATCGTCGCGATGACCTGGGGGCCGGGCCAGGGCACGCCGATCCACGACCATTCGGGCCTGTGGTGCGTCGAGGGCGTGTGGGAAGGGCAGCTGGAGATCACCCAGTACGAATTGCGCCAGCAGGACGGCGAGCGCTTCCTGTTCGAACCGGTGGGCACCCAGGTGGCGGGCACGGGCTCGGCCGGCAGCCTGATCCCGCCGCACGAGTACCACACCATCCGAAACCCCAGCGAGGATGCGGTGGCGGTGTCGCTGCACATCTACAAGCAGGCGCTGACCTGTTGCTCGATGTTCCAGCCCGACCGCGACGGCTGGCACCTGCGCCAGCCGCGCACCCTGGGCCTGGACGCGGCGGCCTGAGCTATACTTGCGCGGCCTCCGGGCCGGTGTGGCGGAATGGTAGACGCGGGGGACTCAAAATCCCTTGCCAGCGATGGCGTGTAGGTTCGAGTCCTATCACCGGTACCAACAACCCCGCCTCGGCGGGGTTTGTTTTTGGAGAAGCCGTACCTGGTTGATTTTCACTGGCCAGTGAAAATCAACCAGGTACGGCTTTTCGCAGGAAGCCGCCGATGGCGGGCCCGAAGCGGGGGATGTCCACCAGGAAGGCATCGTGGCCCTGGGGCGAAGGCAGGGGCAGGAAGCGCGCGTCGGCGCCGCCCAGGCGCAGGCCGTCGGCCACCTGTTCCTGCTGCTGCAGCGGGAACAGGATGTCGGTGTGCACACCGATCGCCAGCGCCTTCTCCAGCCGGATCGAGGCCAGTCCGCGCATCACGTCGCCCGCGCCGTATTCGGCCACGTCGAACCAGTCCATCGAACGGCTCAGGTACAGGTAGCAGTTCGGGTCGAAGGTCCGCACGAAGCGGTTGGCGTGGCCCTGCAGGTAACGCTCGACCTCGAACTCGAGGCCGAAGGGGTCGTCCTCGCGGCATTCGCCGTCGAGCTTGACGCGGCCGAAGCGCCCGTCCCATTCCATCGCCGAGCGGTACGTCACCACGCCCAGCTTGCGGGCGATGCGCATGCCGTTCTCGGGATACCGGTCCTCGTCGTACTGGCCCTGGTTCCACTGCGGGTCGAGCCGGATCGCCTCGCGCTGCAGCGAGCGGATGGCGATCGAGAACGGCAGCGCCTGGGCACTGCCGCTCACGTTGACGTGGCTGCGGGCCATGCCCGGGTGCAGCAGCAGGTAGGCCAGCGCCACCATGCCGCCCATCGAGCAGCCGATCACGCAGGCCAGCCGCGGGATGCCCAGCGCCTGCACCACGGCGTGCGCGGCGCGCGCGCAGTCCTCCACCGACAGGTCGGGGAAGGCCAGGCGGTAGGGCGCGCCCGAGGCCGGGTCCACCGAGGCGGCGCCGGTGCTGCCCTTGCAGCTGCCGAGCGTGTTCACGCACACGACGAACCAGCGGTCGGTATCGATCGCCTTGCCCGGCCCGAGCATCGCCTCCCACCAGCCCGGCTCCGGGTTGCCTTCGTTGGCGGCGGCGTGGGCATTGGGCGACAGCCCGGTGAGGATCAGGACCGCGTTGCCCGCGTCGGCATCCAGCCGGCCCCAGGTTTCGTAGGCCATGCGCGCATTGCGCAGTTCGCCGCCGCGCTTGAAGGCGAAGGGCGAGGGCAGGTCGACCCAGCGCGTGCCGGGCGGGATGAATTCGGTCATGGCCGCACCTTCGACAGGCGCAGCGTGGCGGTGGCGCCGTCGGCCACGTCCAGGGCCAGCGCCTCGGCTTCCAGGTCGCCGCTGGCGCCGGCGGCATCGCCGCTGCGCGAGAGCCGCGCCATCAGCCGCACGCGCGCCTGGCCAGAGAGTTTCTGCGCCGGCATCAGGCCATCGGCGTCGGATAGTTCCAGCTCGACCGGAAAGGACGCGGCCGGCAGGCGCTTGACCGCCACCGGCAGCCCGGCGCCGTCGGCCGTGCGTGCGAAGACGAACAGCACATCGCCGTCGCCGCGGGCCGCCGCCACCGACGGATCGAGCTCCACGCGGATCCGCAGCACCGGCCCGGTCGCCGCCACGGCCGCATCGAACACCGGAGCAGGCAGCCCGGCCTGGGCGCGCGCGGCGGCGATCTGCGGCTTGAGCGCCTCGGCGGTGTCGCCCTGCACCAGCGGCAGCAGGCGTTCCCACAGCGCCGCGGCCTCGGCCGCCTGGCCCGCCTGCAGGCGCTGGGCGCCCAGGTAGAACAGGCCGCGCTGGTGCGTGGGCTGGCCCTGCACCACGCGTTCGAGCAGGGCGGTGGCTTCGGCCGGGAAGCGGCCGTCGTCCGACGCGCGCATCAGCGCATCGGCGTACTCGACCATCAGGTCCGATTCGTCGGGCAGCAGCGCATGGGCGCGGGCGAA
>JAYRTA010000376.1:0-2530 GCA_041919875.1 Arenimonas sp. | reverse complement strand
GCCAGGCATGCCGCAGCAGCGCACCCAGCAGTCGCTGGGCTCGGGCGTGATCGTGGACGCCGAGCGCGGCCTGGTGCTGACCAACCACCACGTGATCGAGAACGCCGACCAGGTGTCGGTCACCCTGGCCGACGGCCGCACCCTGGAAGCCGAATTCATCGGCTCCGATCCCGACACCGACGTGGCCGTGATCCGCATCCCCGCCGAGGACCTGGTGGCGCTGCCGCTGGCCGATTCGGCACGGCTGCGCGTGGGCGATTTCGTGGTGGCGGTGGGCAATCCCTTCGGCCTCGGCCAGACCGTCACCAGCGGCATCGTTTCGGCCGTGGGCCGCAGCGGCCTGCAGGGCCTGGGCTTCCAGAACTTCATCCAGACCGACGCCTCGATCAACCCGGGAAATTCCGGCGGCGCGCTGGTGAACCTGCGCGGCGAGCTGGTGGGCATCAACACCGCCAGCTTCAATCCGCGCGGCAGCGCCGCCGGCAACATCGGCCTGGGCTTCGCGATCCCCGCCAACCTGGCCGACGAGGTCAAGCGCCAGCTGCTGGCCTATGGCGAGGTCCGCCGCGGCACCCTGGGCCTGGACAGCGACGACATGGGCCCGCGCTACGCCGAACAGCTGGGCCTGGCCGCGAACCAGCGCGGCGCGGTGGTCACCCGCGTCTACCGCGGTTCGCCGGCGGAAGCCGCCGGCGTGCGCCCGGGCGACGTGGTGGTGGCCGCCAATGGCGAGCGGGTGGACTCGGCCGGCGCGCTGCGCAACATCGAGGGCCTGCTGCCGCTGGACCGGCCGGTGGCGCTGCAGCTGCTGCGCGGCGAGCGCCGCTTCGACGTGCAGGCGACGCTCAAGCCGCGCGCGACCGAGGTGGACGGCGGCGAGATCGACCCGCGGCTGGCCGGCGCCACCCTCACCGAAGTGCCCGAACGCTTCCGCCAGCAGGGCGTGATCGGCCTGGTGGCCAGCAAGGTCGACCCCGGCAGCCGGGCCGCCCGCAGCGGCCTGCGCGCCGGCGACCGCATCGGCCAGGTCAACCGCCGCAACGTCGAGGACCTGCAGGCTTTCCGCGAGGCCCTCGCCCGCCCGCCGGGCGAACTGGTGCTGAGCGTGGCGCGCGGCGGCCGCTTCGGCTACCTGGTGATGCAGTGAACCGCGCCGCGGCGACGGTGTAAGGTGGCGACCAGACCCCGCGTCCCATCCTGGAGGACCCGCGCATGAGCCCGAGCAACGAGGACATCCGCCACATCGACAAGGCCCGCAGCCACCTGGGCGAGGCTGGCGAAGCCATCAAGGCCGGCGCCGCCGAAGCGCTCGAATCGGGCGCCGCCGCGGCCGCCGAGGCCCGCGCCGAACTCGATGCCAAGCTCCAGGGACTGCTCGACCAGGGCAAGGGCCTGATGAACCAGGCCGAGGACCTGATCCGCAGCAAGCCGCTGGCGTCCTTCGGCATCGCCTTCGCCGCCGGCTACCTGGTGGCCGCGCTGACGCGGCGCAAATAATCCCGATGAGCGAGCCGCAGGCGCCATCGGAGCCCCAGCCGGGGCCGCTGGCCGCGGACGCGCAGGCCCTGCTGGAGGCCGCGCAGGCCGCGGCCGGCGCCTATGGCGGCGCCTTCGCCTCGCTGCGCGCCCTGGTGCGCGCCGAACTGGCGCTGGCCCGCGAAGCCCTGCTGCGCGCGATCGTGCTGGCCGTGCTGGCCGCGGTGATGCTGGCCACGGCCTGGGGACTGCTGGCCCTGCTGGCGGTGGCGGGATTGAACGCCCTGGGCCTGCCGATGCCGCTGGCGATCGCGCTGCCGCTGCTGGCCAGCGCCGGCCTGGCGGCCTGGGCCGCGCTGCGGGCGCGCGCCGCGCTCGACCTGGCCGGCTTCGACGGCACCCGGCGCCAGCTTGCGGGCCTGCTGGGCCGCTCCCGCGACCCCGAGGCGCCGGCATGAGCGGCCTGTCGCGCGCCCGGGCGGATGCCATCGCCGCCGAATCCACCTGCGAACGGACGCGGGTCGAAGCCCGGCAATCCGTGCAACGGCTCAAGGCCGAACTGCAGCGTGCGGCCACGCCCGGACGCATCGTGGCCGGCGGCCTGGGCCTGGGCTTCTTCGCCGGCCGGGCCGGACCGGGTGCGGCGAAGAGCGCACGCTTCGCCGCCGGGCCGATCTTCCAGCTGCTCGGCAACACCCTGCTGCCGGCGCTGATGGCCGGCTTCGCGGCGGCCCAGGCGGCCGACGAGGCCGAGGGCGACCCAGGCGCCGGGGACGATGCCGCCGAAGCCGCGGCGCACGAAGCGCACGGAACGGACGCGGACGCCTCCGACGTCGATGTCGACGTCGAGGCCGAACCCGAGGAGACCGACGATGGCCCGCCGCCGTCGCCGCGCCGCCGCCGACGCCGGCGCTGAGGCCCCGGCGCCGCGGGCGCCGCAGGCCACGCCCTCGCCGCGCCCGCTGGCCGCCCCCGGGCCTTCGCGCCTGCTGCGCGTGCTGGTGCTGTTCGCCGTGCTCTACACCTGCTACTTCGCCGCCAGCCTGATCCTGCC
>JAYRTA010000375.1:0-2533 GCA_041919875.1 Arenimonas sp. | reverse complement strand
CACCAGCCGGCCCTGGTGCAGGAAGGTGATGGTGTCGGCCATCTGCTCCACGTCGTGGGTGTTGTGCGAGGAGAACAGCACGCTGCGGCGCTCGTCGCGCAGCACGTCGGCCAGGGCCTCGAGCACTTCGATGCGGGCCACCGGGTCCAGGCCGGTGGTGGGTTCGTCCAGCAGCAGCAGGCGCGGGCGCCGGGCCAGGCACAGCAGCAGCAACGCCTTCACGCGCTGGCCGTGCGAGAACCCGCCGATGGCCTGGTCCGGGCGCAGGTCGAAGCGGCGCAGCAACTGCTCGGCGTAGGCCGGGTCCCAGCCGGGGTAGATGGCGCGCACCAGGTCCATGTGCCAGTGCAGGCTCTGGCCGCGGTAGAGGCGCATGTCCTCCGAGGCGAAGCCGATGTCGCGCTTGGCGGCCACCTGGCCCTCGGGCAGGCGATGGCCGAGCACGCGCACCTCGCCGGTGTCGGCCGCGGCCAGGCCGGTGAGCAGGCGCAGCAGGGTGGTCTTGCCGGCGCCGTTGACGCCGACCAGGCCCATCACCTGGCCTTCGGGCAGCTGCAGCGTGATGTCCTGGAGCGCGAAGTGCGGGTAGCGCTTGCCCAGGCCGGTGACGGAGAACGCGGGGGTCATGGGGTGGATCCTCGGGCGGCGGTGGCCGCGGTGGTGTCGGTGGTGTCGCGGCTGGCGGGTTCGCCGGCCTGGTCGATCAGGCGGTGCACGTCGGTGCGGGTCAGGCCCAGGCGCGCGGCGCAGGCCAGCAGGGCGGCCAGGTGGCGGTGCAGTTCCTCGTGCATCAGCAGGGTCGGCAGGCGCTCGCGCTCGGCGATCACCGAGCCCTTGCCCTGGCGGGTGGCGATGACGCCGGCGCGCTCGAGTTCCTCGTAGGCGCGGCGCACGGTGATCACGCTCACCTGGCTGGACGCGGCCAGTTCGCGGATCGAGGGCAGGGCCTGGCCCGGGGCCCAGTCGCCGGCGATCACCTTGGCGGTGACCTGGTCGGCGATCTGCTGATACATCGGCCGCGGGTCGCTGGCGGAGAGGAACAGGGTCGCGTCCATGGCATCACTGTGCTGCTGTAATAGGCACAGTATGCACAGCGGACCCGCGATGGGCAAGCCAGGGGCGCGGTTTCCGCCTGGGCGGGGACCAGCGCGGGCGGTCCGTGGCTTGCCATGGCAATTCCACGGGTGCATCCTTTCACCAGAAAGGAGGACACCATGCCCCGCGCCCTGTCCGGCCAGACCGCTCCCGACCCGGCCGCCGTGCTCGCCAAGGCCGTGATCCGCGCCGCCGGCCACCTGGGCCTGAGCAAGGCGGCGCTGGGCCGCGTGCTGGGCCTGAGCCAGGCCTCGGTGACGCGGCTGTTCCAGGGCACGTTCCAGCTCGACCCGGCCAGCAAGCCCGGCGAACTGGCCCTGCTGCTGGTGCGCCTGTTCCGCTCGCTCGATTCGATCGTCGGCACGCCCGAGGCCGCGCGCGCCTGGCTGGCCGGCGACAACCTCGGCCTCAACGGCGTACCGCGCGAGCTCATCCTCGACGTGCGTGGCTTGGTCCATGTCACCGACTACCTGGACGCCCACCGCGCTCGCGGCTGAGGCGCGCCCCTGGCGCGGCCGCGCCTGGCGCGTGGTCGAGGCCCAGCACGAGGCGGCGACCATGAAGCTGGTGGACGGCGTGGCCGAGCAGCGCCTGCTCGAACAGCTGCTCGAATCCGCGAAACCGCCGCTGCCCGCCGCCGCGGCGGGCCTGCACTACCTGCTGGCCACGCCCTTCCGCTATCCGCCGCTGCCGCGTGGCTCGCGCTTCCGTGCCGCTGGGGAGCCCGGCGTGTTCTACGGCGCCGATGCGCTGCGCACGGCTTGCGCGGAGCTGGGTTACTGGCGCAGCCGCTTCCTTGCCGATGCGCCGGCGCTGGCGCGGCTGGAACCGGTGGCGCATACCGCCTTCCAGGCCGTCGTCG
The DNA here is from genome assembly GCA_041919875.1 of Arenimonas sp. Taxonomy (GTDB): domain Bacteria; phylum Pseudomonadota; class Gammaproteobacteria; order Xanthomonadales; family Xanthomonadaceae; genus Arenimonas. The sequence continues at coordinate 576 of JAYRTA010000375.1, read as the reverse complement.
CCACGTCCGCGCTGGACCTGCGGCGCGCGCCGCTGGTTCGGGATGCCGCGGCCTGGACCGCGCCCGACGACTACGGCGCGACGCAGGCGCTGGCCCGCGGCTGCCGCGAGGCCGGCATCGGCGCGATCCGCTACGCCTCGGTGCGCGACCCGGCGCACGGCGCCTGCACCGCCCTGCTCCGCCCCGAGGGCTTCGACGCCACCCGGCCGGTGGGCGCGATCCAGACCTGGTGGCTGGCCGTGCAGCCGGCCCAGGCGACCTGGCGCCGCGGCGACACGCAGTGGGACTTCAACTACGCCGCCTGAGCCGCGCGCGCCTCAGCGCCTGCCGAGGACATCGCCGTGCTTCATTCCGACCCTTCTCCGGTGTCGGGCACGGGCAGCAGCAGGGTGAACACGGTGTGGCCGGGCCGCGAGCGGTAGCCGAGCGAACCGCCGTGTTCGCGCGCGACCTGCTGGGCCAGGGGCAGGCCCAGGCCGCTGCCCTCGGCCCGGCCGCTGACCAGGGGCAGGAAGATGCGGTCGGCCAGGTCCTCGGGCACGCCGCGGCCGTCGTCGGCGATCTCCACGCGCATCA